>NZ_JBSFYC010000017.1:0-118529 GCF_053595675.1 Streptomyces sp. NPDC002446
CCCACCGGCCTTGGTGGTTAACTCGAAAACGGAGGGGCCTGGTGTGTGGACGTAAAGCGAAGCAGTCCACACACCAGGCCCCGGAGGACCGTCACCGGCAGCCGAACAGCCCCGCGCAGCGGCACCGCCCGCCGCAGGCGCAACGGCGACAAACCCCCACGGCGGGAAAGCCGAAAACGTGGGAGCCAAGCCAAGTGTCAGCGCAACCGATCTCGAACGAACCCCATCTCCGCCACCCGCTGTTCCCCGCCGCCGCCCTCATGGGCGTTGAACCGCCACACCTTCAGCCGCTTCTCGCCCGCGTAGTGGTGGTACGCGGCGAATCCCGTGGACGGTGGGACCACCGCGTCGCGCAGCGCCGTTCCGAAGAGCGCGGGGGCCGTGGCGCGGGCCGCGAAGTTCAGGCCGTCGAAGTGGTCGAGGGTGTGCAGGGCGGTGTCGACATGGCCGCGGGCGCCGGCGAAGTAGCGGGTGAGTTCGCCGTACGGGCCCTCGTCGGTGATGTCTATCGCCCGCCGGATGTGGGTCAGGAACGGCACATCGATCAGCGCGCCGGCCAGTCCGGCGACCAGCCCCGTCATGGCGAGGGCGAGGGCGCCGCCCTGGCTGCGGCCGGCGACCACGATCCGCTCGGCGTCCACCTCGTCATGGCCGCGTGCCGTCTCCACGGCCCGTACGGCGTCGGTGATCAGCCGCCGGTAGTAGTAGTCGTCCGGGTCGAGCAGGCCCTGGGTCAGTTTGCCGGGCACGCCCGGATTGCCGTAGCCGGCCGGGTCGGGGGTGTCGCCGGGACGGTCGGGGCCGCTCTGGCCGCGGGTGTCCATCACCAGCGTGGTGTACCCCGCGGACGGCCACAGCAGCCAGTCGTGCGGCAGCAGCCGGCCGCCGCCGTAGCCGAGATACTGCACGACGCACGGCAGCGGCCCGGCGGGCGTCCGCGGGGTCAGGAACCAGCCGCGGATGCGGTGCCCGCCGAAGCCGGAGAACACGACGTCGTAGCAGCGAAGGAGGGCGAGTTGGGCGTCGATCTCGGTGAAGCGGGGGGCGAGGTCATGGGTGCGGGCCTCCTCCAGGGTGCGCTGCCAGAAGGCGTCGAAGCCCGGCGGCTCGGGAAGCGGCGGGCGGTAGGTGCGCAGCTCGTCCAGGGGCAGGTCGGTGAACACGGAGAACCTCCGGGCCGTAGGGTGGCTTGCTGCCTGACGCCAACGGTGCCCAAGGGCTGGACATTTCAGACGAGAAATGTTCCAGGTTGGTCACCGAGTCCCTCAAAACCGAGTAAAGAAGCGATCATTTCCGCCATGAGCTTTCCTCCGCCCCCGCCGTCGAACCAGCCGCACCCGCCGAACCAGCCGCCCGGCAACCCGGGTGGCTTCGGCCCGCCGGCCGGCGGCTACGGTCCTGGTGACCAGGGCCAGGGCGGCTATGGCGCCGGTGGCTACGGTCCGCCCCCGGGCGGCAACCAGGCCCCCGGCGGCTTCGGCCCGACGGCCGGCGGATACGGCCCCCCGGGACCGGGCGGCCCGGCCGGCCCCGGAGGCTGGCAGCAGCCGCCCGGCCCGCCCGGCGGGGGCGGCAACGGCAAGGTCATCGCCGCGATCATCGGCGCCGGAGCCGTTGCGCTGGCCGCCGTCATCACCTTCGTCGTGATCGCCAACGACGATGACGACACCCACGACCGCGCCCGCCCGGCGTCCACTTCGAGCCCGAGCGCCACGCCCTCCGACAGCGCGTCCCCCACTCCCTCGCCCTCCGAGGCGACCTCCACGCCCACGCCCACCAGCAGCAAGATCCCCTTCTATCTGCTGAAGGTGGGCGACTGCTACGACCTCGCGTCGGACAGCGGCGGCAACAACGACGCGGCCTCCTGCAACGGCCCGCACGACGCCGAGGTCGTCACCACCCACCGCCTCGGCACCGGCCTGACCAGCGAGTCCGACATCAAGGACAAGGCGTCCGCGCTGTGCCGCAGCGAGCTGGAGCGCAAGGCGGCCCGGCAGCCCGCCGGGACCGCCGAGGGGACCTACGTCCAGTACCCCAGCCTCAAGGGCTACAAGTTCGGCATCAAGTCCGTCAGCTGCAGCCTGATGGGCAACCGCAGCGGCACCAAGAAGCTCACCAAGCCGCTGTCCTGAGCCGCACGGTCACCACCGTCGTCGGCACCCCGCTGTCCACGAGGCGGCCCTGATCGTCGAACGCATCAGGGCCGTCCGTCATGCCGAAGTCGTTGTCGTTGACGAGGGTGAGGGTGCGCCGGCCGCTGACCGCGATGCCCTCGATCTTCTCCGGGACGCCCCTGACCTTGCGCAGATCGACGACGAGCCGCTTGCGCAGTACCGGCGCACGGCCGGCGGACTGCTCCAGCGACGGGCTGGTCGCCGGGTCGTCCCAGCGGGAGCCGAGGATGTTCCGGCGCGCGTCCAGCCGGACGCGGTGCAGGCGGGCGGCCTTGTCGGTGCGCTCCTCCACCAGCAGCCGGTCGCGGCCCACCGCCACCACCGACGAGATCTTCAGCTCCGAGGTGTCGTCCTCGCCCGGGTCGACCTCGCCGACCGGGTCGAAGCGGTAGGCGTACTCGGCGGTCACCGCGCCCCTGGCGGGCGAGAAGCGCAGCAGCCGGGCCGTACGGGACGCTTCACCGGCCGCGGTGTCCGGGTGGGACAGCGGGCTCTGCACGGCCGCCACCAGATCGCCGTCCGGCAGCAGCGCAAGCCCCTCGAAGCCCCGGTTGACCGCGCGCTTGAGCAGCAGACCGGGCAGCGACTCCACGACCGGATAGTCCGTGCCGGTCAGCCGCAGCCCCCGGGGGACGTGGCGGGCCAGCACCCGGCCGGACGCCGCTACGTGCACCAGCGAAGGGCCGTACTCGTCGGCGAGCCAGAAGGTGCCGTCGGCGGCCCGCACCACGCCTTCGGTGTCCAGTCCGTTGGCGTCGTACGGCAGCGGCTGCCGCGCGTCGTAGGTGTACGGCGCCTCGTCCCGGCCGCGCTGGTTCGGCAGTCCGGTGACGGCCCTGCCGGAGCGGGTGGTGATCGGCCGCGCCTCCACGACGGTGACCCGGCCGCCGGACACCCTGATCCTCACCAGGGCGGGGTCGAAGCCCGGCACCGGGAAGGTCCGCCGCTTGGCGCCGTCCACCTTGATCTGGCCGTTGGGCCCGCGGTCGGTGACCGTCCAGAACTCACCGGGCCGGCCGGCGGGGAAGAGGTCGCTGCCGATGCCGCCCAGCTTCACCCCGCGGTCGTCGCCGACGCTGCCGGGCAGCAGCGCATTGCTGAACTCGCCCAGCGGGACCGCCGGCAGCCGCGCGGATCCGGTGACGGCGGCCGGCGGCGGGCCGGCCGCGGCCGTGGTCTGACCCAGCACCACGGCCGCGGTCAGCACCACGGCCGGCAGCGCCACCGCGAGCGTACGGCGCAGCTGACGTATCGACGACATCGAACCTCCAGGACGGACACCGGGAAACCCCCGGGAAACTCAGCCCTCCCAGCGTTACGGTGTCGCCCCAACGGCGGGTGAACCGCGGGCGATCAGCGGTCAAACCTGCTTGGCCGCCACGTCCGCGTCCGCATCCGGGACCTCACCCACCTCGGCGGCCGCCGGATCCAGCACCCGGGCCAGGAACGTCCTGGTCCGCTCGTGCCGGGGAGCGCCCACCACCTGCTCCGGAGTGCCCTCCTCGACGATCACCCCGCCGTCCATGAACACCACCCGGTCGGCGACCTCCCGGGCGAAGCTCATCTCATGCGTGACGACCAGCATCGTCATTCCGTCCCGCGCCAGCTCCCGCATCACCGCCAGCACATCGCCGACCAGCTCGGGGTCGAGGGCCGACGTCGGCTCGTCGAAGAGCATCAGCTCCGGATCCATGGACAGCGCGCGGGCGATCGCCACCCGCTGCTGCTGGCCGCCCGACAGCTGCGCCGGGTAGGCCGCCGCCTTGCCGCTCAGCCCGACCCGCTCCAGATTGGCGCGGGCGATCCGCTCCGCGTCGGCGCGGTCGCGGCGCAGCACCCGCCGCTGAGCGATCGTCAGATTCTCCAGTACGGTCAGATGCGGAAAGAGGTTGAAGGCCTGGAAGACCATCCCGATCCGCCGCCGGACCAGATCGATGTCCACGTCCGGGTCGGTGACCTCGGTCCCGGCCACCGTGACCCGGCCCGCGCTCGGCTCCTCCAGCAGGTTCACACAGCGCAGCAGCGTCGACTTCCCGGACCCCGAGGGTCCGATGACACACACCACCTCACCGCGGTCCACCGAGAAGTCGATCCCGCGCAGCACCTCCAGTTCGCCGAACGCCTTGCGCAGTCCCTGGACGTCGATGGCCTTCGCGCCCTCGGCGGCCGCGGCCTCGTCCGTCGTCACGTCGTTCACCTGGCCTTCGCCGTACGGGCTTCCAGCCGCCGGACCAGCTGGCCGAGCGGGAGGGTGATCACGAGATAGAGCAGCCCGGCGACCAGGATCGGGGTCAGGCTCTTGTGCTCATTGAGCGCGTCCCGGCCGAAGTTGGCCAGCTCGAACTGATGGAGCGCGAGCCCCAGCAGATAGACCAGCGAGGAATCCTTCGTCAGCAGGATCAGTTCATTGGTCAGCGGCGGCAGCACGATGCGGAACGCCTGCGGAATGACGATCGAGACCATGGCCCGGCCGTGCGACATTCCCAGCGAACGCGCCGCCTCCGTCTGCCCCTTGGGCACCGCCTGAATTCCGGCCCGGATGGTCTCCGCCATATACGCGGCGCCCACCAGGCCGAGCGACAGCATCACCGTGATGTTCATATCGAGCGCGACCTCGAAGGCCAGCGGCACACCGAAGCCCAGCGCGATGAACACCAGCAGCGCCGGGATACCGCGGAAGAACTCGATATAGGTGACGGCGATCCAGCGGTACGGCGGCACCGACGACAGCCGCATCAGCGCCAGTACCAGGCCGAGCGCGAGACCGAACCCGAATCCGAGCAGGGTGTAGAGGACGGTGTTGACCAGCGCCGTGGTGATGATGTCGGGGAACAGCGCCTTGGCGACCTCGACGTCGAAGAACGCCGCCCGCAGCTGGTGCCAGTCGGCGACCAGCGCGATGACCACCACGGCGACCACCAGGACGCCGTACTGCACGCCGCGGATCAGCCGCGCGCGCCGTCGTTTGGACAGAGCCATCAGGACCGGCCTCAGTTCTTCGGCGCGGTGCCGAACCACTTCTTGTAGATGCGGTCATAACTGCCGTCGGCCTTGGCCTTCTTGATGACCTCGTTGATCTTCTTCCGCAGTGCGTCATTGCCCGTCTTCACGCCGATGCCGTAGTGCTCACCGGTATTGAACTCGGCGGTGACCTCGGTGTCCGGGTTCTGCTTCACATAGTCGAAGAGCACACCGTTGTCATTGATACCGGCTTCGACCTGGCCGGACTTCACCGCGGTCAGCAGCAGCCCCAGATCCTCGAACTCCACCAGCTCGACGCCCTTGCCGTGGTCCTTGGCGTAGATGCCGCCGGTGGTGGCCTTCTGATATCCGAGCTTCTTGCCCTTGAGGTCCTCGACCTTCTTGAAGGACGTGCCCTTCTTCGTCAGCAGCGCCTGGGTGGCATTGAAATAGGGGTCGGAGAAATCCATCACCTTGTCCCGGGCCGGCGTGATCGTCATGCCGGCCGCGGCCAGGTCGCATTTGCGAACGGTGAAGTCCTGGCCGGTCTCGATGCCTTCGAAGGGCGTGTTGACGATCTCCTGCTTGACGCCCAGGTCCTTGGCGACCAGGTCCACCAGGTCCACGTCGAACCCGACGACCTTGCCGCCCTTCTTCACCTGGAACGGGGCGTACGGAAGGTGGGTGCAGGTCTTGAGCGTCCCGGAGGAGACCAGCTCCAGGCCGCCGGAGCCCTTCTTCCCGTCGGACTTGGTGCTGGTGCACCCCGCCAGGACGGCGACGGCCGCGGCAACGGCTATAACAGGCAATGCGGAGCGAGCGGACAACGGTCCTCCAGAGCGGGGTGAAGATCAACCAAGCAATGGGTGCTGCGATTGGCCTGCATCCTGCCACCGACCCGGGGCGCTGTCGCCGCCGCTGCGGTTGCGTCTGTGTAACGCCTTCGGCCCGCGTACGCGCCCGAACCGGCCACCGGTCCTGTTTCCGGCCGCCCGCTCAGCGGCCGCCGGCCTCCCCGCTCAGCGGCCGAGGCCGGGCCCGCCTCCCCGCTCGGCAGCCGAGGCCCCTCGCCCGCTCAGCGGCCGAGGCCGGCCGCCAGTTCGGCGATGACGTCCGGGCCCACCCGGCAGCAGCCGCCGATGAGCCGGGCACCGTCCGCCACCCAGCCGGCGACCCGGTCCGCAGCGAACGCCGGGTCGCCGCACCACGCCCGCGCCTCGGCGTCCCAGCTCTCCCCGCTGTTGGGGTAGACCACCACAGGCTTGCCGGTGACCTGCGCGGCCGTCCGCACCGCCCGGTCCGCATCGTCCGGCGCGCAGCAGTTCACCCCCACCGCGATGACCTCGTCGACGTCGGCGGCCAACCCGAACGCCTCCGCCAGCGGCTGCCCGGCCCGGGTGCGGTCCCCCGCGACGCTGTACGACAGATAGGCCGGCACCCCGAGCCCGCGGACCGCCCGCAGCAGCGCCCGTGCCTCGTCGGCGTCCGGCACCGTCTCCAGCGCCAGCACATCGGGCCGGGCCGCGGCCAGCACCTCCAGCCGCGGCCGGTGGAAGCGCTCCAGCTCCGCCACCGACAGGCCGTAGCGGCCGCGGTATTCGGAGCCGTCCGCCAGCATCGCCCCGTACGGACCCGCCGAAGCTGCCACATACAGCGGGCCGCCAACCCCGCCCGCCCGCGCCCGCCGGGCCGCCTCGCGGGCCAGCTCCACGCTCCGGCCGAGCAGCGCCGCGGCCTGCTCCGCGCCTATGCCGCGCCGCGCGAACCCCTCGAACGTCGCCTGATAGCTGGAGGTGATCGCGACCTGCGCCCCGGCCTCGTAGTACGCCAGATGCGCCTGTACGACGGCCTCCGGATCCTCGGCCAGCAGCCGGGCCGACCACAGCGCGTCGCTGAGATCGTGCCCGGCGGCCTCCAGCTGATTGGACAGCCCGCCGTCGAGGACGACCGGGCCCGCGGCGAGGGCGTCGGTGAGCGGCGGGGGTGTGCTGTCCATGGTGCGAAGCCTCTCGGTACGCGCTGCCGGGCGGAGGGTGAGCTCCCTGGTGATCTCCCTTCGGATCGTAGCGCCGGCCACTGACAACGCCCCCGGCGGCGCCTGGCCGCCGGCCCGCCGCGGTGCTCAGCCCAGCGACGAGAACACGAAGGAGAAGCGCGCCGGCGCCACCTCCAGCCGGTGTTGCGGCAGCACCCCCGGGCCGCACGACTGGCTGCCGATGCCGTGCTGCGCATGGTCGAGATGCAGCCACAGCTCCTCGCCGGGCCGCAGATCCGTGGTGTGCCGGGCCGCGGTCAGCTCCTCGTCGGTCCACCGGCGGGCGGTGAAGAAGAAGTCCGGAGCGCCCTCGATCCGCAGGCCCGAGCCGTCCGTACGGGTCAGCTGCGCCCAGCGCACCCCGGGCCGCGCGCCGTTCTCCTGCGGCCGGACGTACGGCGTCTGCATCGCGTCCACCGGCATCGACCAGCGGCCGACCCGTGCGGCCGCCCGGGTGTCCGGATAGCCCTCGCCGGGCCCGCCGCCGAACCACTCCGCGTGCCCCAGGCTGCCGCTCACCGACATCCGCACCCCGAGCCGCGGCAGCGGACCCGGCCAGTCGCCCTCGGGGTCGACGGTCAACTCCAGCCGCAGCAGGCCCCGCCCGGCCGTCCAGCGGTAGACCGTCCGCAGCGCCAGCGGCGATCCGGCCGACGCGACCCGGGTCCGTACCACCAGGGCGTCCGGGCCGGGTTCGACGGCATCGACGCGGTGCCGCATCCGGTGCAGACCGAGCCGCCGCCACTCGGTCGCCGGCCGCGGCTCCGGCTGCCAGGGCGCGGCCTCGTCGTTGTCGGTCGGCGCCCGCCAGACGTCCAGCCGGGGGCCGCCGACCGGTACGCCGTCCAGATAGCCGAGCGTCCCCGAGGTGGCGTCGAAGGTCCCCGGGCCGAGGAGGATCACATTGCCCTCGCCGCGGCGTGGCCGCGCGGTGGCCGCCGGGGGAGCGGCGACGGGGCGCGGGGCGGCCGGCAGCTGGCCCCAGGCGACCTCGTGCCCGGCCGGCGCCCACGCGGTGTCCTCGGCCAGCACGGCACACACCGTCCAGACCGCCTCCCCGCCGTCGGCCGTCCCTGGCGGCACCGCCGGCAGCTTCACCACGGCCGACTCACCCGGCGCCAGCGCCGGCACCTCCAGCCACCCCGCCCCGCGTCCCTCGCCCTCCACCTCGTACTGCCAGCGGAATTCGAGGTGCTCCAGGCCGGAGAAGTCGTACAGATTGGTGATCCGGACCGCGTCCGCGGCGCCGTCGCCGGTGGCCGCTCCCTCGATCCGCACCGGCTCGGCGACCTTCTTGTACTCGACAAGGCCGGGGGAGGGCACCCGGTCGGGGAAGACCAGCCCGTCGCAGACGAAGTTCCCGTCGTGCAGCTCCTCGCCGAAGTCGCCGCCGTAGGCGTGGAAGACCGCACCGTCCGGCGTCTGCTGCCGCAGCCCGTGATCGATCCACTCCCATACGAACCCGCCCTGGCAGCGCTCGTACTTCTCGAACAGCCGCTGGTACTCGCCGAGCCCGCCCGGCCCGTTGCCCATGGCATGCGCGTACTCGCAGAGCAGGAAGGGAAGTCCACGCCGCCGGGCGTCCAGGTCCGGGTCGTCCAGCGGCGCCTCGGTGCGCTGCCCGATGCGCTCCACCTCGGCGTGGTCGGCGTACATCCGGGAGTAGACGTCGGTGTCGGCGCAGCTGCGGTCGCCCTCGTAGTGCAGCGGCCGGGACGGATCGCGCTCGCGCATCCAGGCGGCCATCGCGGAGAGCCCCCGGCCCGTCCCGCACTCGTTGCCCAGCGACCACAGCACGATGCTCGGGTGGTTCTTGTCCCGTTCGACCATCCTGCGGGCCCGGTCGAGCAGGGCCGGCTCCCAGCGCTCGTCGTCGACGGGGTTGTCCCGCCAGCCCTGCTGGGCGAACCCGTGTGTCTCCAGGTCGCATTCGTCGATCACCCACAGCCCCAGCTCGTCGCAGAGGTCGAGGAACGCGGGGTGCGGCGGGTAGTGACTGGTGCGCACCGCGTTGATGTTGTGCCGCTTCATCAGCAGCAGGTCGCGGCGCATCGTCTCGGGGCCGACGGTGCGCCCGTAACGCGGGTGGAACTCATGGCGGTTGACGCCGCGCAGCAGGATCCGGCGGCCGTTGACCTTCAGCAGTCCGTCCTCGACTCGGACCGTACGGAACCCGATCCGCAGCGGGATCGTTTCACCGGCCGTGACCAGCTCCCCGTCGTACAAACGCGGCTGCTCGGCCGTCCAGGGACGCACGGCGGCCGTCGCGCTCTCCCCGGTCGCCAGATCGAGCCCCAGCTCCGGTACGGTCACCCGCCCGCCGGGCGCGCACTCCACGCGCAGGGTGCCCTGACCGGTGAGGTGATCGAATCCGGTGTGCACGAAGTGGTCGACGACCGAGCCCTCGGGACGGCGGTGGAGCGACACGCTCCGGAAGATGCCCGGCAGCCACCACTGGTCCTGGTCCTCCAGATAGCTGCCCGACGACCACTGGTGGACCCGCACCGCCAGCAGATTGCGGCGCGGCCGCAGCAGATGCCCGACCTCGAACTCGTGCGGCAGCCGGCTGCCCTTGAAGTGCCCCAGCTCCTGCCCGTTGAGCCACACCCGGGCGCAGGACTCCACCCCGCCGAAGTGCAGCACCGCGGGGCCTTCGCCCCATCCGTCGGGCAGGTCGAAGAGGTGCCGGTGGTCGCCGGTCGGGTTCTCGTCCGGCACCCGCGGGGGATCGACCGGAAAGGGGTAGGCGGTGTTGGTGTACGCGGGCGCGCCGAAGCCCTTGAGCGCCCAGGTGCCGGGCACCCGCAGATCGTGCCACTGGGCGTCGTCGAAGTCCGGCCGGGCGAACGCGTCGTCCTCGGCATCCGCGCGCGGCGACAGCCGGAACCGCCAGGCGCCGTGCAATGAGAGCCGGGCGGCGTCCGATCTCGCGTACCAGGCCCGCGGCGGCAGTGTTCCCCTGCCCGGCGAGCGGTCTTCGTAGTACGGGGGAGGGGGGTCGGTTCGGCCAGGGGGTTGCGGCGCGTGGTCGATGTCGTCGGCGGTCCGCGGGGCCCGTCCGTGCGACGGCTGCTGCGGCGCGTGCTGCGAAGTACCGGTCACTGGTCCTCCTGCTGCGGGCGACTTGCCTGGCGGCGGGGATTCGGTTCAGCGAATCACGCCCGGGGACACGGCGCAGCGGAATGGGGCGGATCGGGCCAGACGGGGCCGGCGGGCGCCGGGTCCGGCCGGCCCCGGGGACCGGCGGCCCGCTCCGGCCGGCCCCGCGCCCGCCCCTCACTCCTTGGCCGACAGCCCCGCCAGCGCGCCCGCCGGATCGTCCGTGGCCGGGCCCGCGGGCACCCACCGGCCGCTCTCCCTGCGGTACGGCCACCAGCGGCCGTCGTGCCCGTAGCGCAGCTGGGCATCGCCGCCGACCACGGTCCACCGGTTACCGGCGGCCCGCAGCCGCGGCCGCGCCTCGCCGTCCGCCCAGGCGGCCGCGAGCCGGTCGGCCGCCCGCGCCAGCTCCCCCGGCTCCGGTGTCCACTCCTCCTCCAGAACCGCGAGCCCCGCGGCACCGCCGAGCTCCCAGGCCCGTACCGCCAGCGCCAGGCCCTGCCGGTCGCGCCCCGAACCGGCCGCCAGGCGCGCCGCCGTCCCCTCCTCGGGACCGGCCGCGGCCAGCCGCACCGCATCCTGGGCGGGCGACAGCACGGGCGGCGGCGTATCGTCCGCATGCCCGGTGGAGAGCGCATCGGCCAGCATCCGCCGGGCGCGCGCCGCCGCGTCCTCGATCAGGAACTCCAGTGCGGTGACGGCCACTCCGGGCGCGGGCGGGGTGCCGCCGCCGAGCGCCAGGGCCGCGGCCCGACCGGCGACGGGCGGCGGTGGGGCGGGCAGCGGCGGCAGGATCTCGCGCGCCGCATACGCCTCGGCGGCCGGCAGCCCCGCGTCCGGCTCCTCGGCCCCCGCCCCCTGGGCCGTGGGCCCCGCCGCCCGCGACGCGCTGCGCGACTGCAGCTCGTCGAGGAGTTCCCGCTCGTCCCGGCCGCGCAACAGCAGCAGGACGAACGGGTCGTGGTCCAGCAGCCGCGCCACCTGGTAGCACAGCGCGGCCGAATGCGCGCAGTGGTCCCACGCCCCGCAGCTGCACTCCGACTCCAGGTCGCCGATGCCCGGCAGGAGTTCGATCCCGGCCGCGGCCGCGTCCTCGACCAGGGCCGGCGGCATGTCCCGGTCCAGCAGCGCCGCGATGTGCCCGGCCCGGTCCGCGACCAGATCCAGCAAGCGGTCCCAGTCCGCCGCGCCCAACTGCTGCAGCAGGACATCGGACCGGTGCCGCGTGTGGTCACGGTCCTGGACGACCGCGGTGATCCGCCCGGGACGCACCGACACCGCACCGACCGCACCGGCCCGCGCATGCCGCCGGCCCAGCTTGACCTGCTGCCCGTCGAGCGCGGAGTCCTCCAGCGCCTTCAGCCACGCCTGCCCCCACCAGCTCCGCGCGAAGGCCCGGCCGCGGGCCGCTGGCAGCGCGGCGAACGTCCGCTCGGGACCGGGCGTCCCGGCCGCCTCCGGGGCCCCGGCCCCGTCGTTCCCGGGTGTGTTCATCGCTCGCTCCCTCGCAGTGCGACCAGGTCCGCCAGCTCGGCGTCGGTGAGTTCGGTCAGCGCGGCCTCGCCGGATCCCAGGACCGCGTCCGCCAGGGCCTGTTTGCGGGAGAGCATCTCGGCGATCCGGTCCTCGATCGTGCCCTCCGTGACGAACCGGTGGACCTGCACCGGCTGGGTCTGCCCGATGCGGTACGCGCGGTCGGTGGCCTGCGCCTCGACGGCCGGGTTCCACCAGCGGTCGAAGTGCACGACATGCGACGCACGGGTGAGGTTCAGCCCGGTGCCCGCCGCCTTCAACGACAGCAGGAACACCGGCACCGCTCCCTCCTGGAACCGCCGCACCATCTCCTCGCGCCGGGCCACCGCGGTCCCGCCGTGCAGCAGCTGCGTGGGCACCCCCCGGGCCGCCAGATGCGCCTCCAGCAGCCGCGCCATCTGCACGTACTGCGTGAACACCAGCACGCTCGCACCCTCGGACAGCAGGGTGTCGAGCAGCTCGTCCAGCAGCTCGACCTTCCCCGAACGCCCGGCGGTCCGCACGGTCTTTGCCGACGGCGCGCCGCCTTGAGGGCCGTACTCCTTCAGATACTGGGCGGGGTGGTTGCAGATCTGCTTGAGCGCGGTCAGCAGTTTGACGACCAGCCCACGGCGGGCGAACCCGTCCGTCCCGGAGATCTCTTCGAGCCCCTCGCGCACCACCGCCTCGTACAGACCAGCCTGTTCCCTGGTCAGTGCCACGGCACGGTCGGTCTCCGTCTTGGGCGGCAGCTCCGGCGCGATGCCCGGATCGGACTTGCGGCGGCGCAGCAGGAAGGGCCGCACCAGCCGGGCCAGCCGCTCGGCCGCCGGGCCCGCCTCGGGGGACGCCGCCGCGCCGCCCTCGACGGCCCGCGCATAGCGCGTACGGAACCGGCCGAGGGGCCCCAGCAGTCCGGGCGTCGTCCAGTCCAGGATCGCCCACAGCTCCGACAGGTTGTTCTCCACCGGGGTGCCGGTCAGCGCCACCCGGGCCTTGGCGGGGACGGTCCGCAGCGCCTTGGCGGTCGCGGAGAAGGGATTCTTGATGTGCTGTGCCTCGTCCGCGACGACCAGCCCCCAGCCGACCTCCGCGAGCTTGGCGGCGTCCAGCCGCATCGTTCCGTACGTGGTGAGGACGAACTCGTCGCCGGCCAGCGCGGCCAGGCTGCGCCGCCCGGAGTGGAAGCGGCGCACCGGCGTGCCCGGCGCGAACCGCTCGATCTCCCGTTGCCAGTTGCCCATCAGCGAGGTGGGGCAGACCACCAGCGTGGGACCGGCCGCCTGAGGGAGGCTCTGCCGGTGCAGATGCAGCGAGATCAGCGTGATGGTCTTGCCGAGCCCCATGTCGTCGGCGAGGCAGGCGCCCAGCCCCAGCGAGGTCATCCGGTGCAGCCAGCCGAGCCCGCGCACCTGGTAGTCGCGCAGCGTCGCGGTGAGCCCGGCCGGCTGCCGTACGGGGACGTGCCCGGCGCCCTCGGGGTCGGCGAGCCGGTCGCGCAACCCGGCCAGCCAGCCGGAGGCCTGCACCTCCACCCGCCCGCCGGCCTCGTCCTCGGCGGTTCCGGTGAGCGCGGCGCCCAGCGCATCGAGCGGTGTGACCTTGCGGTCCGTGCGGTCCCGGGCGGCCCGCACCGCCTCCGGGTCGATCAGCACCCACTGGCCGCGCAGCCGGACCAGCGGCCGCCCCGCCTCGGCGAGCCGGTCCAGCTCCGCCCGGCCGACCTCCTGATCGCCCACCGCGAACCGCCAGCTGAACGACAGCAGCGCATCCGCGGACAACAGGGACGGCAGCCCCGGCTCCGGGCCGTCCACCCCGTCGGCGTCCCCCGCGCCGGCCGGCCCCACCACGGCACGGCTGGTCAGCGTGCGCGCCAGCGCCTTCGGCCAGTGGACCTGCACCCCGGAGGCGGCCAGCGCACGGGAGGCCGGCCCGAGCAGCTCGGCGACCTCCTCGTCGGCGAGCTCCAGCGCGTCGGGCACCGCCGCGGACAGCAGCGGGGTGAGCGGTGCCCAGGCGTCGGCCGCACGGCGCAGCGTCAGCAGGGTGTCCATCCGCGCCCGCGGCCCGAACGCCTGCCCCGCCGGCGACGCCCCCGCCCACACCTCGGCGGCGTCCGCGACCAGCGCCGGGTCGGTGGGGCTGTGCAGCTGGAGGACAGCGACGAAGGCGAGGGGGGACTCGCCCGGCTCGTCGGTGTCGGCGCTGCCGGGATCCCCGGTGGCGCCGCCGGGTATGCGCGAGGTATCCAGGGCGCCCGGTTCGTCCAGCCCTCGGACCTCCACCCGCAGGGAGATCCGTACGCCCGCGTCATGGCCGGCGGCGACCTCCGCGGCCCAGGCGCGCTGCTCGGGGATGTGCTGCGGCGCGGACGCCGCGAAGGCGGGGGCGCCGGTGACCAGCGCGGCGGCGGGGGAGCGCGGCAGCCCGTCCGCCACCGCGTCGAGGAAGGCCCGTACCTGCCGCTCCGGATCGGGCAGCGCCACCGGGTCGGTGTCCGGGAGCGGGGCGGCGTGCGCGTACGGCGGCATCGCGGCGGCGAGTTCACGCAGCCGCTCGATGTCCCCCGGGTCGAGCGGTCCCGTCCGCCAGGCGTCGAACCCGTCGGGGCTCACCCCGGGCAGCAGCCGGCCGCGGGCCGCCAGATGGAGCGCCAGTACGGCCGCGGCTCCCCAGAAGGCCGCCGCCGGATGGGTGCCCCGGCCGGCCCGCGCGCGGGTGAGCACGGGCACCGCGTCGGCAACCGGCACCACCAGGGCCGGGACCTCGCACACCACGACGCCACCGTCCTCGTCGGGCAGGACGACGCTCAGGTCCTCGCGGTGTCCCGGGCTCTCCAGGTCCTCCGGGTTCTCCAGGGGCGTGCCCGCCACGGGTTCGCCGTCGGGGCGCCAGAAGGCCACCCGCCCGGCGCGTGGCGGATCCGACGGCAGGAAGACCGCTGCACAGCGGGCGAGTTCGGCGAGCTGAGCGGGTGTGACCGCGGGAAGCGAGGGCACTGGGTCTTGGACTCCTCAAGTTTGACTACTGACGCCTGGAGCGCCCGAGGGTACAGGACCGCAGCGCCGTTCAGGGAACCTGCGACGCGAAAACGGCGTTCAATGGAGTACACAGAGCGCGGCGGGCGCCGCGGAAGGGACGTGAAGGATGTCCACACAGGCGAAGATCGCCATCGGCGGTGTCGCGGTGGGAGTGATCATGCTGTGGCTGCTGCCCTTCTGGGCGGCCGTATTGATCATGGTCGGAGTCCCCGCCGTCGCGTATCTGGCCCTCGACTCCTCCCAGCGCCGCCGTCTGCGCCGGGCCGGCCGCAAGCAGCTCGGCCGCTGAGCCGACGGGCCCCGCCGGCGGCCGGGGCCCGCGGCGGTCCGGCGACCGGCGTGCTCAGACCGGCCGCGCCGCCAGCTCGTCGAGCGACGACAGCAGACCGGGCAGTTCGGGCCCCCGGCCCACGGGGTGCACCTCGCCCGGCTCCTCGTCGAGCAGTACGAACGCGATGTCGTCGGTACGCGCCACCATGCTCCAGCCGGGCCCGTCGACCCGCAGCGTACGCGCCTCCCCCGCCGCGAACGACGACCGCACCCGGCCCGGCGGCGGCGGATCGGCCACATAACCACGGGCCTCGCGCAGCACCCGCCGCACCCCCTCGTGCACCTCGTCCCCCGGCGCCGCGAAGCTGACGTCACCGTCCACCTGCTCGCGCCACGCCGCCCACTGCAGCGCGATCTCGTCCGCACCGAGCCGCCGTTGGGCCGGACCCCACTGCGCGGCGTCCGGTGGCGCGAGCGGCGCCGGATCGCCCTCCTGGGGCTCCGGATCGTGCGGCTGCGGCACACCCGGCGCCGACACGGCGAGGGCGAGCGGCCATCCGGGGAGCGCCGCGACGATGCTGTTCTCCCCGGGCGAGAGGTCGTACTCCATACCGCAGTCCCAGGCCGCGATCGCGCAGGCCACCAGCGACACGTCCTCCGTCGCCACGGTCCAGCGCGCGCCGGAGCCGTCCTGGCCGAGGACCAGCCCATAGCCCTCGGCATACGGTTCGAGACCGAGGCCCGCGCACACCTCCGGATAGTCGTCGCCGAGCACGCTCGGAAACTGGGCGGGCGTGAGCAGCACCGCCGTCAGCACGAACAACTGGTCGTTGTCGGCGCTCTCGGTCGTGGGCACGCGGCCTCCCCATCCGGTCCGTCGCGGAGTACGTCGGCGCACCCTAATGGGGTTGGTGGGAGCTTGTCACCAGCCATACGCTGCGCCTATGTGTTTCTACAGCCGCCGGATGCACTTCGTGTGCCTGAGCTGCCGGACCGCCTGGAAGAAGACACCGACCGGTCCGGGACCCGGCTGCTGCCCGCAGTGCCGCGGCGAGCTGATCGACGCGGGCGCCGATCTCGCGGTCCCCAAGCGGCGCGACACGGCGGGCTGGCGCGCCCTGGAGGCGGTGCTGCGCGCGGGCCTGACCTTCCACGGCGGATGCTGCGGCACGGGCCCCGGCTACCGCCCGCGCACCCCGCGCGAGGTCCGGGAGCGGCTGGCGCTGGCCGCACGCACCGGCATGCCGGTACGGCGCGCACTGGCCGTCCGGGATCCGGCGGCGGCCCCCTGAGGCGGCCAATTCCAGCCAACCGCCACCCGATCTGGCGCCCGTCGCCATCCTTCAACTACGGCCCCCGCCCCTAAAATTGTCCCTTCGGCGATCGAAGGGACGGGTGTCAGGTGCGGCGCTACGACTGGCTGAAGGAGATCCGGCGGCTCGACCCGGAGCGCGACTTCCTGCGGATCTACCGCATCATCGCGACCCATGAATTCCCCTGGGACATCACCAGAGCCCTGGAGCTCGCGCTCTACCGCACCTACGCCGTGCCCAGCATCGGCCGACTGCTCGCCGAGACGGCCGAGCTGACGGACCGCACCCAAAAGCGCTATGACGACACCGCCCTCCTCCTGGACACCGTCCTCGAACACGGCTTCGACGGCGACGACGGCCGGACGGCGATCCGCCGCATCAACCAGATGCACCGCAGCTACGACATCACCAACGAGGACATGCGCTATGTCCTGTGCACCTTCGTGGTGATGCCCAAGCGCTGGCTCGACGCATACGGCTGGCGCCGCCTGACCTCGCATGAACAGCAGGCCGTCGCCGCCTACTACCGCACCCTCGGCCGCCATATGGGCATCACCGAACTCCCGCAGACCTACGAGGACTTCGAGCAGTGCCTCGACGCCTACGAGGCGGCGCACTTCGGCTGGGACGAGGGCGCCCGACGGGTGTCGGACGCCACCTTGGACCTGATGGCGGGCTGGTACGGACCGCTCGCCCCGGTGGTGCGCGGCGCGAGCATGGCCCTCCTGGACGACACGCTGCTCAAGGCCTTCCGCTACGAGCCGCCCAAACCGGCCGTCCGCAAGGCCGTACGCACCGCCCTGAAGCTGCGCGCCAGGGCCGTACGGCTGCTGCCGCCCCGCCGCACCCCGCGCTACGCCCGCCAGAACCCGGAGATCAAGGGCTACCCGAACGGCTTCCGGGTGGCCGAGCTCGGCACCTTCCCGGCCTCGCGCCGCACCGGCAGCTGCCCGGTCCCGCACGGGGAGGGCACGGCGGCGCCCTGAACCAGGGGCCCGACGGCCGGGTCCGGCTCCGGTCCGTGGTGGGCGGGCGCACCCAACTCCGCTCCCGGAGAACGGGGTTCAACCACGGCGGACCGCCAGCGCCAGATAGCGCTCGTCCGCGTCCTCGTACCGGATCAGGTCCCAGCCGCTGCCGCTCAGGACGGGCCGCAGATTCGGCTCCGCCCGGAGGTCGTCCGGGGTGATCGGGCGGCCCTTGCGCGCGGCGAGGGCGGCTCGCCCGATGGGGTGGAAGAGGGCGAGGCGGCCACCGGGGCGCACGACCCTGGCCAGTTCGGCGAGCCCGGCCGCCGGGTCCGGCAGATGGGACAGCAGACCGGCGGCGAAGACCGCGTCCAGCGCGGCGTCGGGCAGCGGCAGCCGGGTCACATCGGCGAGCAGCAGCGCCGCGAGTCGGCCGCGCCCGGCCCGCACGGCGGCCTGCAGCATCTCGGGGGTGAGATCCGCGCCCAGCACCGTGCCCCGCGGGCCCACGGCCTCCCGCAGCGCGCTCAGCGCGCGTCCCGTACCGCAGCCGGCGTCCAGGACCCGGTCGCCCTTCCGGAGGCCCACTTCGGCGACGCCTGCCGCATAGGCGGGGCCGTCGTCCGGGAACTTGGCGTCCCACTCGGCGGCGCGTGCCGCGAAGAACGCGCGGACTTCGTGCGGCCGGTCGGCGTGGTGGTCGGTCATCGGGCTCCTCCGGTTGCGGTGCGACGGGCGGCGAGGGCGGCGGTGATGGCGTACAGGACGCCGGCGACGACCAGCGCCACCACGACGCCGAGGTTCATGGCGCCCAGCGTGCCCCGGGCCGCACTGTCGGTGAGCAGAAAGCCCACCAGAGGGGCGATATGGGGATCGGCCGAGGTGACCAGGCCCAGCCCCACGACGGTGGCGGCGGCGAGCGAGAGCACGGCCGGCCAGCCCGGGGACCGTACGGTCAGCAGGTCGAAGCCGGTGTGCCGGCGCCGCCACTGCTCCACCAGGAAGACCGCCGTCCACGCGGCCATCGCCACCCCGATGACGGACAGGAACGCCTGGAACGTGGCGAAGAACCCCGGCGAGACGAACAGCACGTACCAGCCGCCGACGGCCATCAGCACACCGTCCACCAGAACCGCGAGGTGCCGGCGGACCGGGATGCCCAGCGCCAGCATCGACATGCCCGAGCTGTAGATGTCCATGATCGCTCCGGAGGCGAAGCCCCCGATGGCGGTGAGCAGATACGGCACCAGGAACCAGGTCGGCAGCTCTGCCGCGAGGGCGCTCACCGGGTCGGCCGCCGCGGCCCCGGCGAGCTCCGGGTCACCGGCGTTCAGCAGCACGCCGAAGACCAGCAGCACCAACGGGGGCAGCACCCCGCCCAGCGTGGTCCATCCGGTGATCGCCCGGCCGCTGCTCGCAGCCGGCAGATAACGGCTGTAGTCGGCGCCGCAGTTGACCCAGCCCAGCCCCAGGAGGGTCATCGCGAACACGATGCCGCCGACAAAGGTGCCGAGGTCGCCGGAGGGGCCTTTCCCCAGGGTGGACGGATCGATGCGGTCGGCCATCAGCAGCATGTACACCGCGGTCAGTACGGTGATGGCCGCGGTCAGATACTTCTGCACCCGCATGATCAGCGCGTGCCCGAAGATCCCGACGACCACCACCGAGACGGCGGTCACCGCGAAGCACAGCGCCTGCGCGGCCGTGGTCGGCGTCCGCCCGTCGGCCTGGGCGAAGGTGCCGGGCGCGACCCGCGCCAGTATCACCGCGCCGCCCAGGGAGGAGAGGGCGACCAGTACGGTCTCCCAGCCGACGTTGGAGACATAGCTGAACAAGGCGGGCAGCTTGTTGCCCCGGAGACCGAAGGACGCCCGGCCGATGGCCATGGTGGGCGCGCCCGTACGCGCCCCGGCGACCGAGACCAGCCCTACCAGCAGGAACGAGAGCACATAGCCGAGGGCGCCGGCGACGATCGCCTGCCAGGGACTGAGGCCGAGGCCCATCAGGTAGATCCCGTAGGCGATGCACAGCAGCGACAGCCCGGACGCGGCCCACGGCCAGAACAGGGACCTGGGCGTGCCGTGCCGCTCGGACTCCGGCACCGGATCGATGCCGTTGCGCTCCACGGCGCCCGCCGAGGCGCCCGCCCCGGCCGGTGGCCCGAGCCGCTCGCGTGCCTGCTGCTGCGTCATGGCCACATGATCCCGCACGGACACCGATTCCGGGGAACGCCTGTGCGGAGGCCCAACTACCACGGATATCAGGGTCGGTGGGGTTCTTGATCGGAAATGGCGACGGCTTTCGCGAACGGCAGGACATCCCGGTCGGCGGCAGGTACGGTCCTCGCCATGGATTTCGGACGGCGCTCTGCCGCCGAAGGCTCCTCTCGTCGAGCCATGCATCCGTACACCCCGTGACGCGCAGGACTCCGCATCCCTGGAGGAGACGGCCCATGAACGCCGCACCAGGGGCCCCGGGCGGTGCAGCCCCGGCCCCCGACCCCGAACTCGCCCTGAAGATCTTAGTCGCGGGCGGTTTCGGCGTCGGCAAGACGACCCTGGTGGGCGCGGTGAGCGAGATCCGCCCGCTGCGCACCGAGGAAGGGCTTACCGAGGCGGGCGAGACGGTCGACGACACCGGGCCGGTGGCACGCAAGTCCACCACCACGGTGGCGATGGACTTCGGCCGTATCACCATCAGGCAGGGGCTCTCCCTCTACCTCTTCGGCACCCCCGGACAGGACCGGTTCTGGTTCCTGTGGGACGACCTGTCCGAGGGCGCGCTGGGCGCCGTGGTGCTGGCCGACACCCGTCGGCTGCAGGACTGCTTCCCGGCGGTGGACTACTTCGAGCGGCGCGCGATCCCGTTCCTGGTGGCCGTCAACTGCTTCGCGGAGTCGCGGTCCTACGGTGCCGACGAGGTCGCCCGCGCGCTCGACCTGGACCGCGGGACCCCCGTGGTGCTCTGTGACGCGAGAGACCGTGACTCGGGCAAGGAGGTGCTGGTCCGGCTCGTCGAGCACGCCGGGCGCCGGCACTCCGCCCGGGTGCCCGCCCCGGTGGGCTGAGCCGGTGCCCGCGGCGGTGCGATGAGCCGCGGCCGGACGCGGCGCGGACACCGGACGGCCCGCGCCACGCACGCCCTCAGTCCGCGAGCTCCGCGACGGCGACGACCTTGTCGATCTCGACCCGGACCACCACCTCACCCGGAACGCCGTTGCGCGCCCCGTACTCCTCGGCGCGGTCCTCGCCCATGTAACGGGCCGCGATCCGGCTCGCCCAGCGGCGTACCTCGGGCAGATCGTCGCTGATCTCCGCGGCCCCCTGCACGACCACGAAGGAGAACGGCGGCCGCTCGTCGTCGACGCACAGCGCCACCCTGCCGTCGCGGGCCAGATTGCGGCCCTTGACCGTCTCCGCACCGGTGTTGAACACCAGCGCATCGCCGTCCACCAGGAACCACACCGGGGCGACGTGCGGACTGCCGTCAGCCCGTACGGTCGCCAGCTTGCCGGTGCGGGTGCCCTCGGAGAGGAACCGCTGCCACTCGTCCTTGTTCATCTTGTGTGCCATGGCGGCATCCTCTCCGCGCGGTCGCCTGTGCGCCGTGTGGCACGCCGGGCAGCAGGGCCGCTTGCCGAGACGGCGGAGGTGGGACAGGCTGGCACGGCAGCCCGCGGACCGCGGGCTGCCGTCCGGCCGGGCGCGCGGACGGGGATACGGGGAGGAAGCGGCAATGGCATTGAGCAGCGGACTCGACTGGCTGCTGGACGACCTGACCAAACGGATGGAGCAGGTACGGCACGCGTTGGTGCTCTCCAACGACGGGCTGGTGACCGGCGCGAGCGAGGGGCTCGGGCGGGAGGACTCCGAGCACCTCGCGGCCGTCGCCTCGGGACTGCACAGCCTCGCCAAAGGGTCGGCGCTCCACTTCGGAGTCGGGCGGGTGCGCCAGACCATGGTCGAGTTCGACGACGGGGTGCTCTTCGTGACGGCGGCGGGTGACGGCAGTTGCCTGTGCGTACTGGCCGGCGCCGACGCCGACATGGGCCAGATCGCCTACGAGATGACGCTGTTGGTCAATCGTGTCGGGGAGCACCTGGGCGTGGCGGTCCGCCGACCGGAGAGTTATCCACAGGCTGGAGGCAGGGGTTGACGCACTGTCATTGACTGCGGCTACAGTCGTCACTGTCAGTGATCGACCGAGTTGCGGGGGAACCGACATGGCAGTGATGTGCGACGGGCGGCAGTCGCTCGCGATGGGCCGCGCGGCCCATGAACTGGAGCTGAGGAGCGGCGAGTTGGAGCTCGCCACCCAGCTCGGAGAAGTACGAACGGTCCCGGCCGCCGGCAGCGACGGCCGGCCGGGCGGCGCCGCAGCGCCCGGCCGGCGCCGGGTCCCGGCCGAGGAGGTCGCCCGGCTGCAGACCGAGCCGGGCTTCCCGGACGCGCTCCGCGAGCGCATCCGCACGGTCAGCACGACCGAAGCCGCCGCCTTGATGGGCATCGGACCCGGCCGCGTCCTGCGCCTGACCCGCGCCGGCTGCTTCGGCCCCGTCCGGTTCTACGTGAACCGCTACGGCGCGGTGGTCTGGCTCTATCTCGCTTCCGAAGTCGCCGACTTCGCCGACCGCGAACCCGATCTGATGCGCGGCAACACCCCCGCCGCGATGCGGGTGATGCTCGAAAGCGGCCAGGACTGGCGCGCGCGTCAGTGGCGCAGCCGACGGGTCGCCCAGCTCATGGGGCAGACCGAAGACTCCTGGGAGTCGGCAGCGGTGATCGCCGCCGTACTCCCCCCGGAGGAACTCGCCTCAGTGGCCGAGAACCCGCTGGAACGCTCCCTGCTGCGCAGGCTCCGCCCCACCCTCGCGACGGTGATCACCTCGACCCCGGCGGCCCGGGAGTCCTTCGACCGGGTGCTGACGGCGGACGAGTTCGACGAGGTGATGTGGTATCGCGTCCACCTCGCCCGCGCCCTCGAACAAGCCCGCAGGGAAGAACCAGGACGCGTAAGGCCCCCGGCCGCCGCGGCGACCACCACCCGACCGGGTCAGCCGCCCAGCTTCCTGAACAGCCCCTCCTGGACGACCGAGACCAGGAGCCTGCCCTCACGGTCGTAGATCCGTCCCCGGGCCAGACCCCGGCCGCCGGTGGCGATCGGCGACTCCTGGTCGTAGAGGAACCACTCGTCAGCGCGGAACGGGCGGTGGAACCACATCGCATGGTCGAGCGAGGCCATGTCGAAGCCGCGCGGCCCCCAGAGCGGCTCGATCGGGATGCGGACGGCGTCCAGCAGCGTCATATCGCTGGCATAGGTCAGCGCGCAGGTGTGCACGAGCGGATCGTCGCCCAACGGCCCGACCGCGCGCATCCACACCGCGCTGCGCGGTTCCGCACCCTCGATCTCGTCCGGCGTCCAGCGCAGCCGGTCGACGTACCTGATCTCGAACGGCATCCGGCGCGCCATGCGCTCAAGCGCCTCGGGCAGACCGCTCAGATGCTCGCGGACCTCGTCGGCAACCGTCGGCAGGTCCTCCGGGTCGGGCACCGCCCGGCGCATCGGCAACTGATGATCGAAGCCGGGCTCCGGCTTGTGAAAGGAGGCGGTCAGATTGAAGATCGTGCGTCCTTCCTGGACGGCGACGACCCGGCGGGTGGTGAACGACCGCCCGTCGCGGACCCGCTCGACCTGGTACACGATCGGCACCCCGGGCCGGCCCGGCCGCAGAAAGTACGCATGGAGCGAGTGGACCGGGCGGTCACCATCCGTGGTCCGCCCGGCGGCCACCAGCGCCTGGCCCGCGACCTGGCCACCGAAGACCCGCTGGAGGCTCTCCTGCGGGCTGCGGCCCCGGAAGATGTTCACCTCGATCTGCTCGAGATCCAGCAGATCGACCAGCCTCTCGGCAGGATTCGTCATGACCGGTGGCCCTCCGTCACATCCCTCGGCGGCCTCGGGCGAAGCCGTCGCCTCACAACTGACCCACATCCGTGACCCGCACCACCGCGCGGCCCTCCTCGTCGGAGGCGGCCAGATCCACCTCCGCGGAGATGCCCCAGTCGTGATCACCGTTCGGGTCGGCGAAAGTCTGCCGCACCTTCCACAGTCCGTGCTCGGCATCCTCCTGAATCTGCAGCAGCTTCGGACCGCGCGCGTCCGGACCGGTACCCAGCTCGTCGTATTCGTCCCAGTAGGCGTCCATCGCCTCGCCCCAGGCGTCCGCGTCCCAGCCGGACTCCGCGTCCATCTCGCCGAGTTCCCCGACCTTGTCCAGCGCCGCCAGCTCCACCCGCCGGAACATCGCATTGCGCACCAGCACCCGGAACGCCCGGGCGTTGGCCGTGACCGGCCGGACCTGATCGGCCCGCTCCTGCGCCTGGTCCGCCGTCTCCACCTCGGGGTTGGCGAGCTGCTCCCACTCGTCCAGCAAACTGGAGTCGACCTGCCGCACCATCTCGCCGAGCCAGGCGATGATGTCCTCGAAGTCCTCGGACTTCAGATCGTCCGGCACGGTGTGATCCAGCGCCTTGAACGCACTCGCCAGGTAGCGCAGCACGATGCCCTCGGTGCGCGCCAGCTCGTAGAACGACGTGAACTCCGTGAAGGTCATGGCGCGTTCGTACATATCGCGGATGACCGACTTCGGCGACAGCGGATGGTCGCCGACCCAGGGGTGGCTCTTGCGGTACAGCCCGTACGCGTGGAAGAGCAGCTCCTCCAGCGGCTTGGGGTACTCGACGTCCATGAGCCGTTCCATGCGCTCTTCGTACTCGACGCCGTCGGCCTTCATCTGGGCCACGGCCTCACCCCGGGCCTTGTTCTGCTGTGCGGCCAGGATCTGCCGCGGATCGTCCAGCGTGGACTCCACGACCGAGACCATGTCCAGCGCATAGGACGGCGACTCGGGGTCGAGCAGGTCGAACGCCGCCAGCGCGAAGGTCGACAGCGGCTGGTTGAGCGCGAAGTCCTGCTGAAGGTCGACGGTCAGCCGCACGATCCGGCCCTCCGCGTCCGGCGCGGACAGCCTCTCCACGATCCCGCCGTCCACCAGCGACCGGTAGATCGCGATGGCCCGCCGGATGTGCCTGAGCTGGTTCTTGCGCGGCTCGTGATTGTCCTCGAGGAGCTTGCGCATGGCGACGAAGGCATTGCCCGGCCGGGCGATCACCGACAGCAGCATCGCGTGCGTCACCCGGAAACGCGAGGTCAGCGGCTCAGGATCGGAGGCGATCAGCTTCTCGAAGGTGTTCTCGCCCCAATTGACGAAGCCCTCCGGCGCCTTCTTGCGCACCACCTTCCGGCGCTTCTTCGGATCGTCGCCCGCCTTGGCCAGCGCCTTCTCGTTCTCCACGACGTGCTCGGGAGCCTGCGCGACCACAAACCCCGCGGTGTCGAAACCGGCCCGGCCGGCGCGGCCCGCGATCTGATGGAACTCCCGCGCCCGCAGCGTCCGCACCCGCGACCCGTCGTACTTGGTCAGCGCGGTGAACAGCACCGTACGGATAGGGACATTGACGCCCACGCCGAGCGTGTCCGTACCGCAGATGACCTTCAGCAATCCGGCCTGCGCCAGCTTCTCGACGAGCCTGCGGTACTTCGGCAGCATTCCGGCGTGGTGCACCCCGATGCCATGGCGGACGTAGCGCGACAGGTTCCGCCCGAACTTGGTGGTGAACCGGAAGTTCCCGATCAGCTGAGCGATCTCGTCCTTCTCGGCGCGCGTGCACATATTGATGCTCATCAGCGCCTGCGCCCGCTCCACGGCGGCGGCCTGGGTGAAGTGCACGATGTAGACGGGCGACTGGCGGGTCTCCAGCAGCTCGGTCAGCGTCTCCGTCAGTGCCGTGGTCCGGTACTCGTATGACAGCGGCACCGGCCGCGTCGCCGAACGCACCACCGTCGTCGGCTTCCCCGTGCGCCGGGTCAGGTCCTCCTCGAAGCGCGACATGTCGCCGAGCGTCGCCGACATCAGGATGAACTGCGCCTGCGGCAGCTCCAGCAGCGGAATCTGCCAGGCCCAGCCACGGTCCGGCTCGGCGTAGAAATGGAACTCGTCCATCACGACCTGGCCGATGTCGGCGTCCTTGCCGTCCCGGAGCGCTATCGAGGCGAGAACCTCGGCCGTGCAGCAGATCACGGGAGCATCGGCGTTGACCGACGCGTCACCGGTGAGCATGCCGACGTTCTCGGTGCCGAACAGCTTGCACAGATCGAAGAACTTCTCCGACACCAGCGCCTTGATGGGCGCGGTGTAGAAGGTGACCTGGTCATTGGCGAGAGCGGTGAAGTGTGCACCGGCCGCCACCATGCTCTTGCCGGAGCCGGTGGGGGTGGACAGGATGACGTTCGCTCCCGAGACCACCTCGATCAGCGCCTCCTCCTGGGCAGGGTAGAGCGAGATGCCCTGCTGCTCGGCCCAGCCCGAAAAGGCTTCGAAGAGGGCATCGGGGTCGGCGTCGTTCGGCAGATGATCGATGAGGGTCACGCCCCCCATACTGCCTGTCTTCGGCCCGGATCAGGGAACCGGCGACCGAGAGGGCGCCCCGCAGAAGATCACCACATCGCCTATCGCCCCGCCCCGGGCACCCGCCCGCCCCGCCAAACAGCCCGCAGCCCGCCGCCAAATCCTCACTCCACCTACTCTGACCTGCGCAAACGAGGTCCCCGGGGCCGGACCCGAGCACCCCCTCGGCCAGGGCGAACCACGCCGCGGTGGTGGGGGAGCGGGTCCAACGCCGGTGCATCGCGACCCTCCGTAGCCAGGACACCCGCGAAGGCTTCCGCACAATGCCTTCACATTCCGCGCGCGACTGCGTACGCACTGTTGTCGCTGATGGGCATTGCGGGGTGATGGCGGGCCGGGACGTGGTGGAGATCACCTGGGGTGGGGTGGGGTGGGGTGAGTGGTGTGGTCGGGATGTCTGGGGCGGGAGGTCTGGGTCGGGATGTCTGGTGAGAGGCAGGGGCCTGGGCCGAGGGGCGTGGGTGGGGTGGAGCACGGGCGTGGATGGGGCGCGGGCGTAGATGAGGCGGGCGTGGACGAGGCGCTGGCGTGGACGGGGCGTCGGCGTGGATGAGGCGCTGGGTGGATGGGTGAGGAGGTCGGGTTGAGGGGCGGAGGTGGAGGTGCGGAAGGGAGGGCGTCCACGCTGGAGGTGTGGGGGCTGTGTGCGGGGGCTCGCTGGCCGAGTGCCTTGGGAGTGGAGAGGGCTGGGGGCTGGGGTCCGTGCTGGGTCTGCAGGCTCGGGCTGAGGGCTGAGGGCTGAGGGCTGAGGGCTGAGGGCTGGGAGGCGGGCCGGGCGAGGGTGTGTGGTTGGGAGTGGGCGGCCTTGATTGGAATGGGCGGGGCACTCGGCCGGAGCGGGGCGCTCGGTCGGAGTGGGGGCTGCTCGGTCGAAGTGGGGCTCGGTCGGAGTGGGCGGGGCTGGGTTGGGAGTGACGGGTGGTGGCTCGGCTGGGCTCGGGGTGCCGTTGCTGGGATCGCTCTTGCTCGGCGGAGGCACTCGACCGGGTTCGGTGGGGCTTGGCTGAGGTGGGTGGTGGAGCACCGACGGGGAGCGGTGGGGAGAGCGCGTCGGGAGGGGTGGAGGTAGCGCGTCGGGAGCGATGAAGGCCGCTTGGGAGGGTGTGGGCCGTCGATGGGGAGGGGCGGGCTCGGCTGGGAGTGGGGTGAGGCACGCAGGGGAGTGAGGCACGCGGGGAGTGGGGTGAGGCACGCAGGGGGTGGGGTGCCCGTCGGCGTTGTGGGTGCTGGCGGACTTGTGGCAGCGGTGGTGTGGTGGGGGGCTGTGCGGGGTTGGGGGTAGTTGGGCGGGCGGGCGGGCGGGCGTGCGGGTGGGGGAGGGGTGGGGTGGGGCGGGGGGCGGGGGGGAGGCCCCCCGGGGTTGGGTTACCCGCTCCTTGGGCGGAGATCATCTGACGCTACGCTGAGTCGCCGACCGGGCGTCTGAAGCGCGGTCAAAGAGCGTGCGACGCAGAAGAACGAGGGGTGGGAACGACCATGATGGGACCGGCGCACTCGCTGTCCGGGGCCGCGGCCTGGCTTGGGGTGGGCGCGGCGGCCGCTGCCGCCGGTCATCCGATGCCGTGGCCGGTGCTCGTCTGCGGAGCTCTGATCTGTGCCGGAGCGGCGCTTGCCCCGGACCTCGACCACAAGTCCGCGACCATCTCGCGGGCGTTCGGGCCGTTGTCGCGGATGCTGTGCGAAGTGGTGGACGCCATCTCGCACGCGGTCTACAAGGCGACCAAGATGCGTGGCGACTCGAACCGTTCTGGGGGCCATCGCACGCTCACCCATACCTGGGTGTGGGCCGTGCTCGTCGGCGGTGGGATGTCGCTGCTGGCGATGCAGGGGGGGCGCTGGGCCGTGCTCGGCATCCTCTTCGTTCATATGGTGCTCGCCATCGAGGGGCTGTTGTGGCGGGCGGCACGAGTCTCCAGCGATGTGCTGGTGTGGCTGCTGGGCGCTGCCTCGGCTTGGATCCTGGCCGGCATTCTCGACCAGCCGGGCAACGGCGCGAACTGGCTGTTCACCGATCCGGGGCAGGAGTACCTGTGGCTGGGCCTGCCGATCGTGCTCGGTGCGCTGGTCCATGACATCGGCGATGCGCTGACCGTCTCGGGCTGCCCCGTGCTGTGGCCCATTCCGATAGGCCGTAAGCGCTGGTACCCGGTCGGGCCGCCCAAGGCCATGCGCTTCAAGGCCGGCAGCTGGGTGGAGCTGAAGGTGCTGATGCCGGCGTTCATGGTGCTGGGCGGCCTCGGCGGCTTGGGCGCGCTGGACTACATCTGACGGCCAATCATCGGATTCCTGACCGCGAGGCCCTCCGCAATTCCCTTCGCTGCCGGTCTGGTCAGACCTCCGCTGCCGGACTGGCCAGTCTCCGGGCCATTCGCCCTCCGGCCACCAACCTCCCGCCACCCAACCTCCGGCCACTCCTCCCGGGCAACCCACCCTCCACCCCGCTCGCCCCGGACCGCCCGACCTGCACCCCGCTCGCCCCCGGAAGGTTCGGCTCCCCGCATCCCCCAGCGGCAGCGTCAACCCCCGGCCTCAACCCCGGGACCCTCAACCCCGGGACCCTCACCCCCGTCCCCCAAGCCCCCGCCCCCTAAGCCCCAGCCGCCGCCCTCCCCCACATCGCCCATCACATCGCCCATCACCTCACCCATGCCAGGACCTCCACAGCGCTGCGTACGCGCCGTCGGCCGTTACCAGTTGGTCGTGGCTGCCGAGTTCGCTGATGCTGCCGTCCTCGATGACGGCGATCAGGTCGGCGTCATGGGCGGTGTGCAGGCGGTGGGCGATGGCTACCACCGTGCGGCCGTCCAGGACCTTGCCCAAGGAGCGTTCGAGGTGGCGGGCCGCGCGGGGGGCGAGGAGGGAGGTCGCCTCGTCGAGGACCAGGGTGTGGGGGTCGGCGAGCACCAGACGGGCCAGGGCGATCTGCTGGGCCTGGGCCGGGGTCAGCGTGTGGCCGCCCGATCCGACCTCGGTGTTGAGGCCGTCGTCCAGGTTGCGGGCCCATTCGGCCGCGTCCACCGCACCCAGCGCCGCCCAGAGTTCGGTATCGGTCGCTCCCGTACGCGCCAGCTGAAGGTTGTCGCGCAGTGAGCCGACAAAGACGTGGTGCTCCTGATTGACCAGCGCCACCTGTTCGCGGACCTGCTCGGCCGGCATCGCGGAGAGCTCGGCCCCGCCCAAGGTGACGCTGCCCGTGCGCGGGCCGTAGACCCCCGCCAGCAGCCGGCCCAGTGTCGACTTCCCCGCGCCGGACGGCCCGACCAGCGCCAGGCGGCTCCCCGGACGGATCCGCAGCGATACCTCGCGCAGTACGTCGACGTCGGCGCGGTAACCGAAGGTCACGTCGTCGGCGCGCAGGTCACGGCCGTCGGGAGACCGCTCCGCGTCCGCCGTCTCCGGTTCGATCTCGCGGACGCCGACGAGCCGGGCGATGGACACCTGGGCCACCTGCAGCTCGTCGTACCAGCGCAGGATCATGCCGACCGGCTCGATCATCATCTGGGTGAGGAGTGCCCCCGTCGTCAGCTGCCCCGGGGTCATCCAGCCCTGCATGACGAAGGCTCCGCCGAGCAGCAGCACCGAGCCCAGCAGCAGCACATGCGTCAGATCGATGATCGGGAACAGCACCGAGCGGAGGAAGAGTGTGTAGCGCTCCCATTCGGTCCAGGAGTGGATGCGCTCCTCCGAGAGGGCGATACGGCGGGCGCCCAGGCGGTGGGCTTCGATGGTGCGGCCGGCGTCGACGGACTCGGTGAGTACGGCGGAGACCGCGGCGTAACCTGCGGCCTCCGAACGGTAGGCGCCCGGCGCCCGTTTGAAGTACCAGCGGCAGCCGATGACCAGCAGCGGCAGCGCGATCAGCACGGAGAGCGCGAGCGGCGGCGCGGTGACGGTGAGCCCGCCGAGCAGCAGCCCCACCCACACCACACCGATGGACAGCTGCGGCACGGCCTCGCGCATCGCGCTGGAGAGCCGGTCGATGTCCGTGGTGATCCGCGACAGCAGGTCGCCGGTCCCGGCCCGCTCCAGCACGCCGGGCGGCAGCGCCACGGACCGTACGAGGAAGTCCTCGCGCAGATCCGCCAGCATGCGCTCGCCCAGCATCGCACCGCGCAGCCGGACCATGCGGACGAAGACCGTCTGGGCGGCCAGGGCGAGGGTGAAGAACGCGAGGGTGCGCCCGAGCTGGAGGTCCCGGCTGCCTGCGGCCAGCCTCTCGACGAGGCCGCCGAGCAGATAGGGGCCGACCATGGAAGCGATGACCGCGGCGGCGTTCACGGCCACCAGTACCGAGAATTCGCGGCGGTGACGGCGGATCAGGCCGCGCACGTAGCTGCGTACGGTTGCCGGTGAGCCGACGGGCAGCGTGGTGCGGGTCTGCGGGGCGTCCGGATCGTGCTCCGGCGGCGCCAGGCCGATCATGCGGTCTCCTCGGTCTGGTCGGTTTCGTCGGTCTCATCGGTCTGGGTGATCTGATGGGCCTGCTCGTTCCCTGCCCGCTCGTTCCCTGCCCGCTCGCTGTGGTCCGTCTCGCGGGTGACGACGGCGCGGTAGGCGGGGTCGCTGTGCAGCAGTTCGCGGTGGGTGGCCTCGGCGACGACCTTGCCTTCGGTGAGGAAGGCGACCTGGTCGGCCCGGTCCAGGAGGAGCGGGCTGGAGGTGAGGACCACCGTGGTGCGGCCCGTTCTGATCTCCCGCAGTCCATCGGCGATCCGGGCCTCGGTGTGGGCGTCGACGGCGCTGGTCGGCTCGTCGAGCACCAGCACCTCCGGGTCCGTGACCAGCGATCTGGCGAGTGCCAGCCGCTGTCTCTGGCCGCCGGACAGCGACCGGCCGCGTTCGGTGATGTGGGTGCGCATGGGGTCGCCGGAGTCGTCGACGGACGCCTGCGCCAGGGCGGTGAGTACGTCGCCGCACTGGGCCGCGGTGAGTGCCTCGGCCGCGGGTACGCGTCCGGAGGACGGTACGTCGAGCAGTTCGCCGAGGGTGCCGGAGAGCAGCATGGGGTCCTTGTCCTGGACGAGTACGGCCCGGCGGGCGGCGTCGCGCGGCAGGTCGTCGAGAGGGGTGCCGCCGAGGACGACGGACAGCAGACCCTCGCCACCGCCGTCCATGGGGTCACCGGATCCTCTCTGGTCAGCGGCGTTCGTCTGCTCGGCGCCGTCCCGCTCCGTGCCCGGCGGATGCCCGCCGAGGCGTTCGGCGAGGCGGCCCGCGGTGTCGGGGTCGCCGCAGACCACCGCGGTCAGCCGGCCGGCCGGGGCGGTCAGGCCGCTGACCGGGTCGTACAGGTCGCCGGTGGGCGTCGCCCCGTGTTCGGTGGCCCGGCCGCCGGTCGGCCGGCTGAGTGCCAGCACGCGGGCCGTACGCTTCGCCGACGGCCTGGCGAACGAGAAGGCCTGGGCGAACTCCTCGAAGTGCTGCAGCGGGAAGAGAAGGAAGGTGACCGCACTGTAGACCGCGACGAGTTCGCCGACGGCGAGGGTGCCGTCGAGGGCGAGCCGGGCGCCGTACCAGACCACCGCGATGAGCAGCAGACCCGGCAGCGCTACTTGGACGGCGGCGATCAGGGACCACATCCGGGCGCTGCGGACGGCGGCCTTGCGCACCTCCTGGGAGGCGCTGCGGTAGCGGCCGAGGAAGAGCTGCTCGCCGCCGATGCCGCGCAGTACGCGCAGTCCGGCGACGGTGTCGGAGGCCAGCTCGGTGGCCCGGCCGGCCTTCTCGCGCTGTGCGTCGGCGCGTCGGGTCGCGGGCGGCAGCAGCGGGAGTACGGCCAGCGCGAGTACGGGCAGGCCGAGTGCCACCACGGTGCCGAGCTGCGGCTGGCGGATGACCAGGGCGACGGCGACGCCGACCGCGGTCACCACCGCCGAGCCGAACCGGGAGGTCGCCTCGAGGAACCAGCCGATCTTCTCCAGGTCGCCGGTGCTGACGGCGACGATCTCGCCGGACGCCATCCGCCGGGTCATGGTCGAGCCCAGCTCCGTGGTCTTGCGGGCGAGCAGCTGCTGCATCCGGGCGACGCTGGTGATCCAGTTGGTGACGGCCGTGCGGTGCTGCATCGTGCTGCCGAGCGCGATCAGCCCGCCCAGCGCCACGACCAGGCCACCGGCCAGGGCGAGTCGGCCGCCGTCGCGGTCCAGCACGGCCTGTACGGCGATGCCCACCGGCAGCGGGAACGAGGCGAGGGCGCCGAGGTTCACCAGCCCCCAGCAGAGGGCCTTGAACTGGCCGCCGAGCTGCTGTCTGTAGAGCCAGCGGAGGAAGGTGCCGCCCGTCCGGACGTCCGGGACGCCCGGGTCGGGGTGCGGCAGGTCGCGAATATGCATGGTGTCCCAGGCGAAAGTCGTGGTGGGGGCGGCGGAGCGCCGGCCGGCAGGCGAAATGCCCTCTCGCCCGTCTCGTCATCGGCGGAGGTTCTGGAAGGTTGGCCCGCGGCATGGGGGGATTTCAAACGGTTTTACCGCTGCGGTCATATGATTCGGACAATCGTGTGGGGAGGTGCGCGCGGCGCGTGGGTACTGAACGGTCGTCAGGCAGACGGTGCGACCATGGGGGCATGCGGACAGCGGGCGGTGTGGTGCTGAGGGCGGCGGTGGCCGCGGCGGGGCTGGTGCTTCTGGCGGGCTGCGGTGGCGGCCCGATCGGCCGGGACGGCGGCGGCAAGGACGACGGCGCGGGCAAGGGCGAGCGCCCGGGCGGACCGGCCCGAGGGGCGTCCGCCACCACTCGTCTCAAGGCGATCCCCGGGGTCGGCACCGCGCTGCGGTCGCGGATCCCCGCCGCTTCCCGTCAGGTCGTCGCGGTCCACGGCGAGGGTGTGGACTCCGCGGACTCGACGGTCGTCCTCTACGAGAAGGACGTCAAAGGCTGGGAGCGCAAGGGCAGTTGGGTGGCGCACAACGGCCGGCGCGGCTGGACGGTGAACCACCATGAGGGTGACAAGCGCAGTCCCGTCGGGGTGTTCACGCTGAGCGACGCGGGCGGCGTGCTGGCGAATCCCGGCACCAAGCTGCCCTATACGCACTCTTCGGCGTTCACCCCGCCGTCGTACTGGCCGCGGAGCACCCGGCACGACTTCGACTACGTCGTCGCGATCAACTACAACCGGGTCAAGGGCACCACCCCGCTGGACCCGACCAGGCCGGACGGGCAGTCCAAGGGCGGCGGGATCTGGCTGCACATGGACCACGGCAGCGGGACCTCCGCCTGTGTCAGCGTGTCGAAGGCCGGGATGCAGGCGCTGCTGCGTGCGCTCGACCCGGCGCGGCACCCCGTTGTCGTCATGGGGGACAAGGCGCATCTCGCGGCCTGAGGGCGTACCGGGCGGTGGCCGGAGCGCCGGGCACCGCGTCCCTCCCGGCTTCCGATGCCTGAGGCGGTGGCCCGGCCGCGGGACGGTGCGCGGCCGGGCCCTGGCCGCCCCTACTCCTCCGGCTTCTGCGAATCCATCCCCGGGCGGGACTTCTTCCACAGCCCCCGGGTGAAGTCCGGGATCTCCTGCGGCGCCCCGTTCGCCTTGATGGACAGGTCGCTCAGCGGCACCGGCGCCGTCCAGGTCGCCCCGTCATAGACGTCGAAGTCCGGTACGAGGCCCAGTCGCATGCACTGCATCAGCCGGAAGACCAGCATGTAGTCCATGCCGCCGTGCCCGCCGGGCGGATTGGCGTGCTCCTTCCAGAGCCAGTGGTCCCACTCCGCGTACTTGGTGAAGTCGCCCCACTCGTCGTCGCTCTGGTCCGGCTCCAGGTAGATCCGCTCGGGGTAGTCCTCGAAGACGCCCTTGGTGCCGCCGAGGCTGTTGATGCGGCTGTAGGGGTGCGGGGTGGAGACGTCGTGCTCCAGACGGATCACCCGCCCCTTGGCCGTCTGGACGAGGCTGATCGTCCGGTCGCTCTCGATGTACGACTCCTTCCAGCTGGGGTCGTTCGCCGGCATGTGCGCCCTGCGGTACTCGGCGAGGCCGAGGGCGGGGGTGCCGAAGCTGGAGATGCGGACGGCGCGGTCGCCGCGGTTGATGTCCATGTAGTTGGCGACCGGGCCGAACCCGTGGTTGGGGTAGAGGTCCCCGCGCAGCCGGGTGTGCCACAGCCGCCGCCACGGCCCCTCGTAGTACTTGGGGTCGAACATCAGCCCGCGCAGATCGTGGTTGTATGCGCCCGCGCCGTGCAGCAGTTCGCCGAAGAGGCCCGCGTGTGCCATCCGCAGCACCCGCATCTCGTTCTTGCCGTAACAGCAGTTCTCCAGCTGCATACAGTGCCTGCGGGTCCGCTCGGAGAGGTCGACCAGGGCCCACAGCTGGTCCAGGCGCAGGGCGAGGGGGCACTCCACGCCGACGTGCTTGCCGTTGAGCATCGCCGTCTTGGCCATCTCGAAGTGCCAGTCCCAGGGCGTGGCCACGTAGACGAAGTCGAGGTCGCCGCGTCTGCAGAGGTGCTCGAAGTCATCGTCGCCGTTGGAGTAGACGGCGGGCGCGGGCTGCCCGGCATTGGTGACCTTCTTGGCGGCCTTGGCGGTCTTCTCCTTCACCGGGTCGCACAGGGCGACGACGCGTACGCCCGGCACCGCGAGGAAGAGGTCGATCATGCTGCCGCCGCGGTTGCCGAGGCCGACGATGGCGACGCGTACGGTGGAGCGCCGCTCGAAGGGCACCCCGATCATGGTCTGGCCCTTGGCCGCGGGGGCCGCGGCGGCCGGCGCGGGGCCGGCCGCCTGGGGTGTGGCCGCCGTGGCGGATCCGGTCTTCAGCCCGCCGAGGCCCAGCCCGGCGCCCGCCGCGCCGGCGGTCCACAGGACCGAACGGCGGCTGGGACCCGCCTCGTTGTGGTCGTGGTGCTGCGGTTGTGCCTCGTTCATCGATCCTCCAGGGAGCGGTATTGCGCCGGGCCATGGGTGAACCTCGGTCAGGACCCTGTCGGCCGGGGGCCGGAGGCACAAGAGGGCCGTTTGGACTCTTGATGCGACACGCTTGGACTCTCTTTCGCGCTGCCGGGCGACGACGGTGTGGTGCCGGGTGGTTTCTTGCAGCAACACCGTGCGCGCTCGCGCCTGCATCTTTCGCAAGTCACTGAAAAGCCTTGCAGGAAGGGTTGACGTGTTCACGTTGTTAACGGCAGGCTCCGTACGGAAATCCCCCCATGGCGGCCTGGCGCGTGGCTGCTTCGCGGGCGCGGCGCGGTATGACGCGCCCCATGACGAAGGAGCCGCAAGATGCAGCAACGTTCCCGTGTGCTGGGCGGGGCGCTGGCCGGAGTTCTGGCCGCGGCCGGCCTCGCCACCTATGCGCCGTGGTCCTCCCAGGCCGCCCCGCCCGGCGAAAAGACCGTCACCGCCACGCTGTTCGAGCGTAAGTACGCGGATGTCGCCAAGGCCTGCACCGATCAGCTGGGCCCGGCGGGCTACGGCTATGTCGAGGTCTCGCCGGCCACCGAGCACATCCAGGGCGACCAGTGGTGGACCTCGTACCAGCCGGTCAGCTACAAGATCGCCGGTCGGCTGGGGGACCGGAACGCCTTCGCCTCGATGGTCAGCGCGTGTCACGGCGCAGGCGTCAAGGTGATCGCCGATGCCGTCGTCAACCACATGGCGGCCGGGGCGGGCACCGGCACCGGCGGCACGCAGTACACCAAGTACCACTACCCCGGCTCCTACCAGGACCAGGACTTCCACGGCTGCCGCAAGAGCATCTCCGACTACACCAACCGCGACGACGTGCAGAACTGCGAACTGGTGGGGCTCGCCGACCTGGACACCGGCAGTGACCACGTCCGCACCACCATCGCCGCGTACCTGGACGACCTGCGGTCGCTGGGCGTGGACGGCTTCCGGATCGACGCCGCCAAGCACATGTCCGCGGCCGACGTCGCCGCCATCAAGGGCAAGATGCGCGACCCCGGCTACTGGGTGCAGGAGGTCATCCACGGCGCCGGCGAGGCCGTCCAGCCCGACGAGTACACCGGCATCGGCGACGTCGACGAATTCCGCTACGGCAGCCACCTCAAGAGCGCGTTCCAGGGCGGCGGCATCGCCCAGCTCAAGTCCGTCGCGGACGGCAAACTCGGCAGTGACAAGGCCCGTACGTTCGTCGACAACTGGGACACCGAGCGCAACGGCTCGACGCTCACGTACAAGGACGGCGCGGCGTACACGCTCGCCAATGTCTTCATGCTCGCCTCGCCCTACGGCTCGCCGAACGTCTACTCCGGCTACGAGTGGTCCGACAAGGACGCCGGGCCGCCGAGCGGCAGCGGCGGCTGGACCGATGAGCACGCGAAGCGGGAGATCACCGGGATGGTGGGGTTCCGCAATGCGGTGGGGTCCGCCGAGTTGACCAACTGGTGGGACAACGGGGGGAGTGCGCTCGCGTTCGGGCGCCAGGGCAAGGGGTTCGTCGCCATCAACAGTGGTGACGGCGAGCTGCGACAGACGTTTGCGACGTCGTTGCCGGCCGGTACGTACTGCAATGTGGTCAAGGCGGCGGTGGATGACTGCGGCGGCAACACGGTCACCGTCGGGGATGACGGCAAGGCGGAGGTGACGGTGCCGGGGAAGAGCGCCGTCGCGTTGCACATCGCGCGCTGACGCGCACTCGTCCTCAAACGCCGGACGGGCTGGGATTGTCGCCGGACGGGCGCCGGTCCGCGGGCCGGGTAGCCCGTTCCAGCGCCAGGAGGGCCGAGGAGTAGCCTCGGCCCTCCGTCGCGTGGTCCATGCCGATCTCGCACATGCGGTTCGCCGACAGGTGCGCGTCGAAGTGGCGGGCCGTCACCTCCGCCGCCTCCTTGGCGGTCGCCGACTCCATCAGCTCCGGGTGCAGCATTCCGCGGTCGCCCGCGAAGGCGCAGCACCCCGCGTCGTCCGGCACCACCACCTCCCGCGCGCACGCCTCGGCGACCCGTCGCAGCTGCGCCTCGTCCCCCAGGTGCCGCATGGCGCAGGTGGGGTGGAGCACCGCGGAGCCGACCCTGCGGACGACCGTCAGCCGGGGCAGCAGCTCGTCGGCGGCCCAGACCACGGAGTCGAGGACGGTCAGCTCGGCGTGCAGTGCGCGGTGGTCGGGGGTCAGATACGGCACGACCTCGCGGGCGAGACCCAGGGCACAGGAGGACGCGTCCACGACCAGCGGCAGCCGGCCGCCTGCCGTCCAGCCCCACGCCGCCTCGACGACGCGGTGGGCCATCACCTCGGTGCCGCGCTCATAGCCCTTGGAGTGCCAGATCGTGGCGCAGCAGGTCCCCGTCACGTCCGGCGGGATCCACACCGGCCGGCCGGCCCGCTGTGACACCGCCACCACGGCCTCGGGCAGCGAAGGCCCCTCGTGTCCGTCGGGCTCGCCGAAGATCCGGTTCACACACGCCGGGAAGTAGACCGCGGCCGCCCCCGCCTTCCGCGTCGCGGGGTGCCTGCGGGCCGCCGCGCCGGGCATCTGGGGCAGCCACTGGGGCACGAGGTCGGGGCGTACGGCCCGGCGGGCGGCGCCGGTCAGGGACATCGGCAGCCGGTCGCCGATCCGGTCCGCGGCGGCCACCGCCAGCCGCGCCGACCGCTCGACGGCCCCGAACCGCCGGGCGGCCCGCTCCGCCAGCCACTCCTCGCGCGGTGAGTGCCGGCGGTGCCGGAGCTCCCTCATCAGCGCGCCGGTGTCGATGCCCACCGGGCAGGCCAGTTTGCAGGTCGAGTCGCCGGCGCAGGTGTCCACCGCGTCATAGCCGTACGAGTCCAGCAGTTCGGTGTTCACGGGGGAGCCGGGTGGCTGGCGGAGCATCTCGCGGCGCAGCACGATGCGCTGGCGGGGCGTGGTGGTGAGGTCCTCGCTGGGGCAGGTCGGTTCGCAGAAGCCGCATTCGATGCAGGGGTCGGCGATCGCCTCGATCGCCGGCAGGGTCTTGAGGCCGCGCAGATGGGCGCCGGGGTCGCGGTCGAGCAGGATACGGGGCGCCAGGATGCCGTGCGGGTCCACGGTCTCCTTGATCCGCCACATCAACTCCGTTGCCCGCGCGCCCCATTCGAGCTCCAGGAACGGTGCGATATTGCGGCCGGTGGCGTGCTCCGCCTTCAGCGAGCCGTCGAAGCGCCGCACGATCAGCCGGCAGAACGCGTCCATGAAGGCGGCGTAGCGGGCCACGTCGTCCGGTTCCGACGCGTCGAAGGCGAGCAGGAAGTGCAGATTGCCGTGCGCGGCGTGCCCGGCGACCGCCGCGTCGAAGCCGTGCCGGGCCTGCAGCTCCAGCAGGGCCGTACAGGCCTGGGCGAGCCGGTCCGGCGGCACCGCGAAGTCCTCGGTGATCAGCGTGGTCCCGGGCGGCCGGGAGCCGCCGACCGCCGCGACGAACGCCTTGCGGGCCCGCCAGTAGCCGCTGATCGTGCCCGGCTCCCGGGTGAAGCCATTGGTGACGGACGCGACCGGCGCCACCAGCTCCAACCCGGCCAGCACCTGTGCCGCGGCCCGCTCGTAAGCCTCCTGAGCAGCCTCGTCCGGCGCCCGGAACTCCACCAGCAGCGCGGCGGTCTCCTTGGGCAGCGCCGCCCAGTCCGCGGGCACCCCGGCCACGCTCACCGAGGCCCGCAGCGTATTGCCGTCCATCAGCTCCACGGCCCGCGCGCCCGCCGCGGCGAACCCGGGCACGGCGGCGGCCGCGGCGCTCAGATCGGGGAAGAACAGCAGCGCGGCAGAGGTGTACCGGTCCAGCGGCAGGGTGTCGAAGACGGTCTCGGCGATGAAGCCGAGGGTGCCCTCGGAGCCGACCATCAGCCCGCGCAGGATCTCCACCGGTGTCGCGCCGTCGAGGAACGCGTCCAGGCGGTAGCCGTTGGTGTTCTTGATGGCGTACTTGGCGCGGATCCTGGCCACCAGCGGGCGGTCCGCCTCGATCTCCGCCTTCAGCGCCAGCAGGCCCGCGCACAGCGCCGGTTCGGCCTGCGCCAGCTCCGCGTCGGCGGCCGGATCCGCGGTGTCGACGATCGTGCCGGACGGCAGGACGAGGGTGAGCGAGGCCAGCGTCCGGTAGGAGTTGCGGGTGGTGCCGGCCGTCATCCCGGAGGCGTTGTTGGCGACCACCCCGCCCAGCGTGCAGGCGACGGCGCTGGCCGGGTCGGGGCCCAGCAGCCGGCCGTGGCGGGCGAGCGCGGCGTTGGCGCGCAGCACGGTGGTGCCGGGCCGGATCCGGGCGCGGGCGCCGTCGTCGAGCACCTCGATCCCGGCCCAGTGCCGGCGTACGTCGACGAGGATGTCCTCGCCCTGCGCCTGGCCGTTGAGCGAGGTCCCGGCGGCCCGGAAGACGACGTTGCGGCCCTTGCCGTGGGCGTAGGAGAAGACCGCGGAGACGTCGTCGAGGTCCTCGGCCACCACGACGACCTGGGGGACGAAGCGGTACGGGCTGGCGTCGGAGGCGTAGCGGACCAGGTCGGAGACCTTGTGGAGCACCTTGTCCGGGCCGAGCAGCGCGATCAGGTCGCCGCGCAGCGGCTCGGGGGTGCCCGGCGCCCGGTCGTCGGCCACCCGGTCGTGCGCGGTGCGGTGGCCGGCGGTGGGCCGCAGGGTGCGGGGCTTCGGCTCGAACAGGGGCGGCATGGCGGGCACTCCTCCGGTCGGCTCGGCGTCGGGGCCCCTCCGGCCCCGGTCCGCCGGACAGGCCCCAGCTCGCTCGGCACTGCCCGGCTCAGTGCGGTCTACCCGGTCCGTCGACCAGAGTGGACAGCAGACCGCCCAGCACCTCGCGCTGCTCGGCGGTCAGTGGGGCCAGGATCTCCTCCGCCGCGGCCCGTCGTGCGCTGCGCAACGCGCGGAGTGTGGAGCGTCCGGTGTCGGTGAGCTCGATCCGCACCACCCGGCGGTTGGCCGGATCGGGGACCCGGCGCACCGCACCGTGCGCCTCCAGCGCGTCCACCAGCGTCGTCACCGCCCGCGGTACGACCTCCAGCCGCTCGGCGAGGTCGGCCATCCGGGGCGGGGCGCCGCGGTAGTGGCCGACGATCCGCAGCAGCCGGGACTGCGCGGGGGTGAAGGCGATGTCCAGGTGCTCCAGATGGTGCTTCTGGGCGCGGTGCATCCGCCGCGTCAGCCGTACCAGCTGTTCGGCGACGTTGGCGGTGCTGACCGTCGGCTCGGGGGAGGGCATACCGCGAGGATAGCGGATATCAGGACCTGGTTCATTGTGAGCATAGGTAACAATGAGCTAAGCTCCACGATGCTCGCCCCCCCGGCCGTCCCCGCCCGATTTCCCGCACCCCTCGAAGGAGCCCATGCGCAGCGACGAACCCCAGTGGACCCCACCGCCCAGGGACCCCGAAACGCCGGTCCCGCTACGGCGGATCCTCGCCCTCTTCCGCCCCTACCGCGCCCGGCTCGCCCTCGTCGGCCTGCTCGTCGGTGCCTCGTCCCTGGTCTCGGTGGCCTCGCCCTTCCTGCTCCGCGAGATACTGGACGTGGCGATACCCGGCCGGCGCACCGGACTGCTCACCCTGCTCGCCCTCGGCATGATCGCCACCGCCGTCACCACCAGCGTCTTCGGCGTCCTGCAGACCCTGCTGTCCACCACCGTCGGCCAGCGCGTCATGCACGATCTGCGCACCGCCGTCTACGCCAAGCTCCAGCGGATGCCGCTGGCGTTCTTCACCCGCACCCGCACCGGCGAGGTCCAGTCCCGGATCGCCAACGACATCGGCGGTATGCAGGCGACGGTCACCTCGACCGCCACCTCCCTGGTCTCCAACCTGACCTCGGTCATCGCCACCGTCTGCGCCATGCTCGCGCTCGACTGGCGGCTGACCGTCGTCTCGCTGCTGCTGCTTCCGCTCTTCGTCTGGATCAGCCGGCGGGTCGGCAACGAACGCAAGCGCATCACCACCCAGCGGCAGAAGCAGATGGCCGCGATGTCCGCGATGGTCACCGAGTCCCTCTCGGTCAGCGGCGTTCTGCTCGGCCGCACGATGGGCCGGGCCGACTCCCTCACCAAGGGCTTCGCCGACGAGTCCGAGCGCCTGGTCGGCCTGGAGATCCGCGCCAACATGGCAGGGCGCTGGCGGATGGCCACGATCGGGATCGTCATGGCCGCCATGCCCGCGCTGATCTACTGGGCGGCGGGCCTGGTCCTCCAGCTCGGCGGCCCGGTCTTCTCCCTCGGCACCCTGGTCGCCTTCGTCTCGCTCCAGCAGGGCCTGCTGCGGCCCACCGTCTCGCTGCTGTCCACCGGCGTACAGATACAGACCTCCCTCGCGCTCTTCCAGCGCATCTTCGAGTACCTCGATCTGCCGGTCGCCATCACCGAGCCCGCCGACCCGGTCCGCCTGTCCGCCCCGCGCGGCGAAGTCCGCTTCGAGAACGTGACGTTCCGCTACGACCCCGGGGCGGCACCCACCCTCGACGGCATCGACCTGACGATCCCCGCCGGCGGCAGCCTCGCCATCGTCGGCCCGACCGGCAGCGGCAAGAGCACCCTGAGCTACCTCGTACCGAGGCTCTACGACGTGACCGAGGGCCGGGTCACCCTCGACGGCGCGGACGTCCGTGCCCTGGACTTCGACACCCTGGCGCGGGCGGTCGGCGTGGTCTCCCAGGAGACCTACCTCTTCCACGCCTCGGTCGCCGACAACCTCCGCTTCGCCAAACCCGACGCCACCGACGACGAGATCGAACGCGCCGCCAGGGCCGCGCAGATCCACGACCACATCGCCGCCCTCCCCGACGGCTACGACACCCTGGTCGGCGAGCGCGGCTACCGCTTCTCCGGCGGCGAGAAGCAGCGCCTCGCGATAGCCCGCACCATCCTGCGCGACCCGCCCGTACTCGTCCTGGACGAGGCGACCAGCGCCCTGGACACCCGCACCGAGCACGCCGTACAGCAGGCCATCGACGCGCTGACCGAGGGCCGCACCACCCTCACCATCGCGCACCGCCTCTCCACGGTCCGCGACGCGGACCAGATCGTCGTCCTGGACGGCGGCCGGATCGCCGAGCGCGGCACCCATGACGAGCTGCTCGCCGCCGACGGCCGCTATGCGGCGCTGGTACGGCGTGACGCACACCTCACCCCGGTCGGCGATCAGGTGATGACCGCTAAGTAACTCACGGGTAAGGTCGAGAGCGCGGCGGCCAGTTAGCCGGTCGGGGCGGCCGCCGCACCCCTTCTTCCGTGCCGCACCCGCCGGGCCGCTACAGGGCGGCGAGATCGATCGCGGCGGCCATCGCGCGGTACCCCTCGTCGTTGGGGTGCTTGCGGTCGCCGCTGTCGTAGGCGGGCGCGAGCGCGTCCGGGTCGCCCGGGTCCGCCAGCGCCGCCGCGAAGTCGGCGACCGCGTCGAACTCGCCCGAGGTGCGTATCCAGTCGTTGACCTCCCGGCGCTTCGCCTCGGCGGCCGGAGTGTGGTACTCCGACCCCTTGAAGGGCATGATCGTCGCCCCGGTGATCCGCACCCCGGCCGCGCGGGCCATGGAAATCAGCCTCCGGTAGCCGGCGAGGAGCTCCGCCACGGAATTGTCCGGGTTCGGCTTGTACGTCGGCAGGTCGACCTCACTGAAACCGATGTCGTTGAGGCCCACCAGGACGACCGCGGAGCGCACGCCGGGCTGGTCGAGCACATCGCGCCGGAAGCGGCCCACCGCCCCCTCGCCGAACCACGCCGAGTCGTTGAGCAGCAGATTGCCGCCGATGCCCTGGTTGAGCACCGGGCGCGGGGTGCCCTGCGCGGCCAGCCGCTCGGCGAGCGCGTCCGGGTAGCGGTGGTTGCCGTCGACGGTCGAGGCGAACCCGTCGGTCAGGGAGTCGCCGAAGACCACCACCGTGTCGCGCCGGGCCGGGCCGCCGTCCGCCAGCTCGACGGCGGCGAGGTGGTACCAGGACACCGTCGTCTCGCCGAACGCCGCCGGACCGGACGCCGTGAGCCGGTCGCCCGCGGCGCGGTAGGCCGTGGCGTAGGCCTGGGCGTGGAAGGTCGCCGGTCCGGTGGGACGCGCGAAGTACAGCGAGACGGTCAGCGAGTCGAACGGCGCCGTGGTGAGGCGGGCCGGGTCGCTGTACACCTCGCCGCCCGCCGGGATCCGGACGGACGGTGCGCCGCCGAAGGTGAGCCGGTGCACCGTGCCGTCCTGCACCGCCGCCCCCTTGTCCGTACGGGCGAGGGAGGCGCCGGTGACCTCCAGCGGGGCGGTCCCGTACCGGTTGGAGAGCTTGACCCGGGCCCGGGTGCCGGCGCCGGTGACCCGTACGACCTGCCGCACGGTCTGGTCCGCGAACCCTTCCAGCGCCCAGTTCTCGTGGAAACCCTCGCTGGGGCGCTGCACCGCCGCGCTCCAGCCGGCATTCCAGACAAGGGAGTTGCCGTCGCCGCTCATGATGTTCTGCCGCCTTCCTGTCGTCCGCCGCCTGCTCGGCGGCGATGACAGGGAGTCTGCCGACGGCCGTGCGGGCTACCCAGACCTCTGGTTTGCGTACGCATCGGATGCCTGCCAACGCCAGGGTCACCCTGGCGCCCGCCCGCCGCGCGCCGTCCGTGCGCCGTCCGTACGTCGAACGCCGCGTGCGCCGGATGCAAGCCCTTCGCACGCCACTTCGCCCCGTGCCGCCCGCCGGGACCGGTCCGCCCTCAAGGCATCGCCGGTACGGTGGACCTCCGCCACGGGCCTGCCGCCCGTCCCCTCGGATTGCGAGATGTCCGATGAATCAATCCGCAGCCCACACCTTTCTGGCCGCGGCGGTAGTGGTGCACAACGGCCGTGTGCTGATCGTGCGCCGTAGCTACCGCGAGCGCTTTCTGCCCGGCGCGTGGGGCGTGCCGTGCGGCAAGCTGGAGCGCGGGGAGTCCGCCGAGAGCGGGGCCCTGCGGGAGCTCAAGGAGGAGACCGGACTCCTCGGCGTCATCGTCGCGCGCACCGGCGCCTCCAGCTTCCTGAGCGACTATCAGGGCCGCCGCGTCCGCAACCACCAGGAGAACTTCATCGTCCGCCCGCTGACGCTGGACGTCGTGCTGCCCAGCGCCGACCAGGCCCACCGCTGGGCACGGCCGGCCGAGCTGGCCGGGGCCGGTGTCGACGCGTACAACCTGAACGTGATCCGGCAGGCGCTCTGCGGCCGGCTGGACGCGGCGGGGCTGCGCGCGATGACGGCCCGCTTCGGGTACGCGGGGCTGGGCCCGCTCCCGTTCAGCAGCCCAGAGAGCGCGCCAGTGCGTCGAGTTCGGCAAGATAGACGGCCGGCGACAGCGGAGTCTTGGGCGGTGGATCCGGGCGCCCGGCGCCGGCCCTGACCGCGCCGGCCCTGACGGCGGCGGAGCCCGGCCCGGCGCCGTTCCTGACATAGACATCGGTCACCGCACGCTGCGGGACGGTCTCCAGGAACAGCGTCACCGTCGGCTGCTCGCTCACCACCCGGTGCAGCGTACGGGCGTCCAGGCCGTAGCTCCGCCCGGCGCCGTACCGCTCGGTGCGCAGCAGCCGCAGCCGGGCGTCCCCGACCCGCCGCAGCCGCCACGTCCCGCCCGGCCCGTCGATCGTCTCCCGGTAGGCGACCGCGGGCATGCCGTCCGGGGCCGGTTCGTAGCACTCCATCCGGACGCGGCCGCGCACCACGGCCGAGGCGATGGCGCAGCGGTGGTTGTGGATGTGCTCGGGGGCGGCGCCCGTGCCGCCGTGCCAGAAATGGACCCGCAGCATGAAGCGGGGCGCGCCGGGCAGCAGCAACAGCTTGTCGAAGCCCAGCACATGGCGGTACGAGAGCCGGGTGCACTCCGCGAGGTCCCCCTCGCCGGCGGATAACCGGCGCACCAGCGGGCCGAGCGTGCCGGGCCGCGCCAGCTCGGCGATCACCGCCCGCGCCGACTCGGGCGACGGGGGCCGCGGCCCGCCGCCGAGCCGCTCCGTCAGCAGCCGCCGGGCTTCCTCGACCTGCATGTCCGCCTCCCGTCCACCGGGTCCGCCGACCGCCGGCGGAACCGCTCCCCGCACCCGGCCCGTCTCACGGCCGGTAGACCATCAGTGCATGGCGCCGCAGCACCGACAGGCCCTGGTACGTCATCCACACCGGATGGCCCATGGGCCCGTCGTCCCACCGCCACACCCCGCCCTGCTGCATCCCCCGCACCCGCGCCACGGCCGCGGACAGCCGCTCCTCCCACACCGGCAGCAGCTCCCCCTCCGCGGCGATCCTCCGCGCCCCGTCCGTCATCAGGGCCCGGGCCACCCAGGCGGCCGAGAAGTGCCGTACCGACAGCAGCTCCTGATGCAGCGGGTCCTCTTGGCCCGGCCGCCGCACCTCCTCCTGACAGTTGTCCAGATCCACGGCGCCGTCCGGCAGCGTCGCCGCGCCCGCCAGCAGCCAGCGCAGCCCCTCCTCGCGCACCGCGCGCTGCCGGGCGTCCTCGCCCAGCACCCGGGCGGCCCGGTCCAGCGTCACGACGGCCCGCGCGGTGTGCACCGCGGACGGCGCCGGATCGCCGAGTCCGCCGGCCAGCGCCGCACCCCAGCAGCGGTGGTGGTCGCGCACCGGGTCGGCCGTGGCGCCGTTGACCAGGACCTCGCGCAGCCGCTCCAGCGCCGGGGAGCCGGGCGAGGCCCGCAGCAGACCGCGCAGCACATTGGTCACCACATAGGTGTTGTCCAGCCCCGAGGCGTCGTGGTCCGGGTCCAGCAGCGCCTCGCAGGAGTGTGTTTCGGCCTCCAGCAACCGCGGATCGGCGCCGGCCCGCGCCAGCGCGCCCAGCACGATCGCGGTCACCTCGGGACGCGCCCCGCTGCCCTGCGAGCGGGCCGCCCACCCGCCCCCGGGAAGCCGCAGGCGCCAGAGCGTCTCGGCCACCTCACCGGCCCGTATGCGGCCGTCGTACGGCGCGATGTCGAGCAGCAGATGCAGCCCGTACGCCGTGCCGAACGCCGTCGGGTGCACCGGCGGACGGCTCTCCGCGAGGGAGTGCGGCCAGCCCGTGAGCGGACCGAGGCCGGGCATCTCGATCGCCGAGAGGCCCCGGCGCAGCGCGTCGTACGCGCCGTCCATCAGCACGGGCAGCGACCCGGCCGACAGCGCCGCGGGACCGGGCGGCAGCGCCTTCGCGGCGGCCGCGGCACGGGCCTGCAACAGGGCCGCCGCCAGCCACACCACGGCGCCCGCCCCGACGCCGGCCGTCGCCGCGAGGAAGTACCGCGCCGTCTCGTCCGCGAAGCCCTCCGGCAGCAGGCCCACCAGCGTCTGGAACACCCCGAACGCCGCGGCCGGTGCGCCCAGCCGCCCCAGCCAGGTCAGCAGCCTCGCCTGAAGGGAGGGCGGCTCTGCGACGGCCGGCGGCCCGGGTTCCGGCGCGGGCGGGCCGCCGGCCGCGCCGGGACGCTGAGGTGGTAACTCCTGCTGGAGCATCGCCTGACCCCTCCCCCCGGGCGCGCATCCCCCGCACCGCGTGTGCGAAGGACATCCCGATCAGTGTAGGAATCCCCACTGACAACGGGGTCGCACACCTGTCGCAGTCCGTGCCCGGCCACCGCGGTCCGCGTTCACCCCGGCCCGCCGGAACCCGTCAGCAAGACCACCTCCAGCGTCCGCGGCCCGTGCACCCCCTCCACCCGGTCCAGTTCGATGTCGCTGGTGGCGGACGGCCCGGAGATCCAGGTCAGCGGGCGGCGCGGCGCCAGCCTCGGCAGCGCCTCCGGCACCGAGCCGACGACCTGGCCAGGGACCCGGACGACACAGATGTGATGGTCGGGCACCAGCGTGATCCGCCGCCTGCCCTGGTCAGGACCGGCGTCCAGAACCAGGGTCCCGGTCTCCGCGACGGCCACCGCACAGCCCGTCACCACACTGTCCACGGCGTCCAGTTCATGGTGCGTACCCTCCGCGCGGTCCGCGACCCGGACGATGCCGGAGTCGGCCGACAATGACGCCTCCAGCCATGCCGGATCCAGTCCCGGCGGCGCCACCACCGTCCGCGCCCCGCGCTCCGCCAGCAGCCGGCCGATCAGCTCCGGCAGCGCGTCGGGAGTGCTGCGGTGCACGATGGCCCGGTAGTCCGCGAGGTTCTCCGCGAGCAGTTCGACGGTCTGCTCGGTCGTACGGGACCCGTGCACCCGGTGGTAGTCACGGACGACCGGCGGATCGTCGGGGCCCCGCCCGTCCGGCCCCGACCCGCGCGGCACATCCGCCAGCGCCCGGCGCACCCGCCCCAACACCACGTCACGGCCGCTCACTTGACGTCACCTCGCTGCCCGGACTCTTCCGCTGCCGTCCCCCGGGTGCGCTGCCACCAGTCGCGGAAGGACTCGGCCGGTACCGCCGGCAGCTCACGGGTCTGCGACCAGGCGCGGCCCGGCCCCGGCAGCCGCCGTGGGTGGAGCCGGCGGGTGCGGGCCGCCAGCCGCATCCCGCGGCGCAGCGCGCCCGGATGGTCGAACGCCCAGGCCGCCGCGCGCATCGCGGCCCGCTCCGCGGCATGCCCCTTGGCCGGTTTGACCACCGTCCGGTTGCCGCCCCGGGTGACGGGCCCGCCCTCGGCCACCCGCTCGCGCAGATGCACCAGCACCTCGGGGATGTCGATGGCGACCGGGCACACCTCGTAGCAGGCCCCGCACAACGATGACGCGTACGGCAACGATGCCTCCAACGGATCGGCCATACCGCGCAGTTGGGGGGTGAGGATGGCCCCGATCGGCCCCGGGTAGGGCGAACCGTACGCATGCCCGCCGGCCCGCTCGTACACCGGGCAGACGTTCAGACACGCCGAACAGCGGATACAGCGCAGCGCCTGCCGTCCGACGGTGTCGGCGAGGGTGTCGCTGCGCCCGTTGTCGAGCAGTACGAGGTGGAAGGTCCGCGGCCCGTCGCCGTCCGTCGTCCCCGTCCAGGTGGAGGTGTACGGGTTCATCCGCTCGGCGGTGGACGAGCGCGGCAGCAGCTGGAGGAAGATCTCCAGGTCCTGCCACGTCGGCACCACCTTCTCGATGCCGACCACCGAGATCAGCGTCTCGGGCAGGGTCAGGCACATCCGCCCGTTGCCCTCGGACTCCACGACCACCAGCGTGCCGGTCTCGGCCACCATGAAGTTGGCGCCGGAGACACCGACCTTCGCGGACAGGAACTTCTCCCGCAGATGCAGCCGTGCCGCCTCCGCCAGCTCGGCGGGGGAGTCGGACAGCCCCTCGGGCGCCGGACGGCCCCAACGGCCCATCTCCCGCCGGAAGATGTCACGGATCTCGGTGCGGTTGCGGTGGATCGCCGGGACCAGGATGTGCGACGGCAGATCGTCACCGAGCTGCACGATGAGCTCGGCCAGATCCGTCTCGTACGCACGGATACCGGCCTTTGCCAGCGCCTCGTTCAGCCCGATCTCCTGCGTCGCCATCGACTTGACCTTGACCACGTCGCGCTCACCGGTCTCCCGCACCAGCGCGGTGACGATCCGGTTGGCCTCCTCGGCGTCGGCCGCCCAGTGGACCTGGCCGCCCGCCGCCGTGACCGCGGCCTCCAGCTGCTCCAGATAGTGGTCGAGACGGCGCAGCGTACGGTCCTTCACCGCGGCGCCCGCGGCCCGCAGCTGCGCCCAGTCGTCCAGCTCGGCCACCGCCTTCGCCCGCTTGTCGCGGATGGTGCGGGTGGCATGGGTGAGATTGGCGCGCAGCCGTGCGTCGCGGGTGGCGGCCGCCGCGGCCCGGGGGAAAGCCGGCATGCCCAGATAGGTGCCGCTCACCGCAGGCCCCCTTCCGTACTGGCCAGGATCTCGGCGATATGGACCGGGCGGACCGGTGAGCCCTGCCGGGCGAGGGTGCCGCCGATGTGCAGCAGACAGGAGTTGTCGACGGTACAGACCGCCTCGGCGCCGGTGCCGACGACATGACGGACCTTGTCCGCGCCCATCGCCGCCGAGACGGCCGGGTTCTTCACCGCGAACGTGCCGCCGAAGCCGCAGCACTCCTCGGCGCCCGGCAGCTCCCGCAGTTCCAGGCCCCTGACCTGGGCGAGCAGCCGCCGCGGCCGGTCGCCCAGCCCCAGCATCCGCAGACCGTGGCAGGTGGGGTGATAGGTGACGGTGTGCGGGTAATAGGCGCCGACGTCCTCCACCTTGAGCACATCCACCAGGAACTCCGTCAGCTCGTACGTCTTGGGCACCGCGAGCGCCGCCGCCTCGGCCAGCTCCCGGCCGCGCCCCTCGGCGGCCGCCTTGGCCCCGATCCGCGGGTAGTTGTCCCGCACCATGGCCGCGCACGAACCGGACGGGGTGACGACATAGTCGTAGTCCCGGAACGCCCGGTCGAAGCGGCGCACCAGCGGCTCGGTCGCGTGCCGGTAGCCGGTGTTGAACTGCGGCTGGCCACAGCAGCTCTGCTCGGCGGGGAAGTCGACCGTCACCCCCAGCCGCTCCAGCAGTGTCACCACCGCCTGGCCGGTCCGGGGCCGGAGCAGGTCGTTGATGCAGGTGACGAACAGTGCTACACGCACGTTGCCATCTCCTTTCGGCCGCCCTGGCCCCTGGCGGCCATCCGCTTCCGCGGTACATGATCACCTGTCGGCTCATCCTGCCCCAGCGGCAGGCCCAGGAGAAGAACCGGGAGCAGAACCGGGATCGGAGGACCATGTCGAGTGCCGAGTTCATAGCCGAGGACCGGACGCCCGAGGGCGCCCGCCCGCCGTCGCGGCCACGGCAGCTGGCCGCCGCCTCCATCGGCAACGCCGTCGAGTGGTACGACTGGTACGCGTACTCCTTCCTCGCGGTCTACTTCGCCGAGCAGGTCTTCCCCCGGGGCGCCGGCAACTCGCTGGTGCCGCTGCTGTCCACCTTCGCCGTCTTCGCGGTCGGCTTCTTCATGCGGCCGGTCGGCGGGCTGCTGATGGGCGCGGTCGCCGACCGGCGGGGCCGGCGGGCCGCACTGACCCTCACCATCCTGCTGATGGGCGGCGGCAGCCTGCTGGTCGCCCTCACCCCCACCTATGCGGCCACCGGAGTGCTGGCTCCCCTTGTGCTGGTCGTCGCCCGTCTCGTGCAGGGACTGTCGGTCGGCGGCGAGTTCGCGGCCTCGACGACCTTCCTCGTCGAATCGGCCGGGCCCGGCAGGCGCGGGCTCTTCTCCAGCTTCCAGTACGTGTCCACGACCCTCGGCCAGCTGCTGGCCTCCGGGACCGCGGCGCTGCTCGCCACGCTGCTGACCGAACGTCAGATGGGCCAGTGGGGCTGGCGGGTGCCGTTCCTCATCGGTGCGCTGCTGAGCCTGCTGGGCCTGTGGATCCGGCGCGGCGCACACGAGACCCTGACCCAGGCCCCCGCCGCCGAGCCGCGCGCGTCCGAGCGCCCCGGCCTCTTCGAGGCGCTCCGCCGCCACCCCCGTCAGTCCCTGCGGATCTGCGGCATCACCGTCGGCGGCACCCTCGCGTACTACACCTGGACGACCTACCTCCCTACCTACGCGCAGGTCAACGCGGGCTTCGACAAGGGCGACGCGCTGACCGCCGGCACCCTCTCGCTCGTCTTCTTCGCACTGCTCCAGCCGCTCGGCGGGCTGCTCTCGGACCGCATCGGCCGCAAACCGCTGCTGCTCGGCTTCTCCCTGGGCTTCGCCGTCCTTGCGGTACCGCTGCTGCAGCTCGTCACCGACGCGTTCGCCTCGCTGCTGCTGGTGCAGTGCGCGGGCATGGTGCTGCTCACCGGATACACCTCGGTCGCCGCGGCCGTGAACGCCGAGCTGTTCCCCGCGCGGGTCCGCGCCGCCGGCATCGGCTTTCCGTACTCCCTGACCGTCGCCCTCTTCGGCGGCACGGCCCCTTACGTCGGTACCTGGTTCGCACAGGCGGGCCGCCCCGGCCTCTTCCCCTGGTACGTGGCGGTGCTGTGCCTGGTGTCCTTCGTCGTCTATCTGACGCTGCCCGAGACCTCCCGGCAGAAGCTGGAGAAGTAGCCGGCGGACACGCGGAGCGCCGCCCCTCCCGGGACGGGGAGGGGCGGCGCTTGGGTGCTGCGATCCGTCAGACCAGCCAACCGAGGACGTGGACGATGCCGGCGATCACGCTGGTGAGGATGTCGTTCATCTGGCTTGTGCTCCTTGAGAAGTCATGCGATGTGGGACCAACTCTCCGGCCCAGCAAGGGAGTCGACCGGAGGCGCCGTGACGGTCTGCAGCCCGTCGCTTGCGCCCCGTAAGCATCACCTGGCACGGAGTGCCCAGGGAAGCCCCTCCGGTATCGATCACGCTTTCCAGTGAACAGTCGTTCCAGTGTTCGTTTTCGTTCGTGTAAACGCGCGAAAACCGAACTGACGGTTGGGCGTTGCGCCGCCGCGCACGAGTGAGGCACGGCTGCGGGACGCGCGCCGCTCCCGGCGCCCCCACGCACACCGGACCGCCCGGTTCACCCGGCAACCGCCACCGCCTCCCGCTCCGGCTCCGCCTCCCGCTCCCGCTCCGGCTCCCGCGCCAGCAGTCGGCGGATGTCCCGTACCGCGGCCCGGCCCGCACGGTTGGCGCCGATGGTGCTCGCCGACGGCCCGTAACCCACCAGGTGCACCCGTGCGTCGCGCAGTGCACGGGTGCCCGCCATCCGTATGCCGCCGCCCGGCTCGCGCAGCTTCAGCGGGGCGAGGTGGTCGATGGCGGCGCGGAACCCGGTCCCGTACAGCATCACGTCGGCGTCGACCCTCCGCCCGTCCGGCCAGACGACACCGGTGGGCGTGATCCGCTCGAAGAGCGGCAGCCGCTCCAGTACGCCGCTCTCGCGGGCCCGCCGGATCGCGTCGGTCATCGGCAGCCCGGTCACGCTCACCACGCTGCGCGGCGGCAGCCCCTGCCTGACCCGCTCCTCGACGAGGGCGACCGCGGCCCGGCCCTCGGCCTCGCCGAACGGGCCCTCGCGGAAGACCGGCGGCCGACGCGTCACCCAGGTCGTGGCCGCCGCCACCGGGGCGATCTCCAGCAACTGCTGTACGGCCGAGGTCCCGCCCCCCACCACCACGACCCGAGCGCCGCGGAACTCCTCCGGCCCGGCGTACTGCGCACTGTGCAGCTGCCGCCCGCCGAACGTCTCCTGCCCGGGAAACCGCGGCCAGAAGGGCCGGTCCCACGTCCCGGTCGCATTGATCAGCGCCCGCGCCGCGTACGGTCCCTCCGACGTCTCGACCAGCAGCCGCCCTTCCCCAGGGGCCGCGACCGGCTCCGTCCCGAGGGGACCCCCGGCGGCCTCGCGCACCGCGAGCACACTCACCGGCCGGTGCACCCGCAGCCCGAAGGTCTGCTCGTAACTGCCGAAGTACGCGCCGATCACCTCGGACGACGGCCGCCGGGGATCGGCGCCGGTCAGCTCCATGCCCGGCAGCGCATGCATGCCGTGCACCTTGTCGTAGGTCAGTGTCGGCCAGCGGAACTGCCAGGCACCACCGGGCCGCGGAGAGTGATCGAGCACCACGAAATCCCGGTCCGGCTCGTACCCCGCCTGCCGCAGATGGAAGGCGGCGGCCAGCCCCGCCTGCCCGGCCCCGATCACCACGACCTCGACCGCTCGCACCCCGGAGTAGTTCATGCTTCTACCAACCAGGGAAGGCGTCGATCTCTTCCCGCCCCTCCCACCACCCCTCTCCCACCGCCCCTCCCCCCGCTCCGGTCAGCGCCCCGCGGCTCCGCTCACCGGCCGCCGGTGACCAGCAGCGGCGCGCCGCCCGGTGCGGACGCCGGCCGGCCGTTGGCGGCCGGTACGCCCGCCAGCGGAGACGGCCCGGCGTCCAGCAGCCCGCGGGCGGCGAGCTCCGGCCGTACGCCCTCGCCGAACCAGTACGCCTCCTCCAGGTGCGGATACCCGGAGAGCACGAAGTGCTCGATGCCCAGGGAGTGGTACTCCTCGATCCGGTCGGCGACCTCGGCATGGCTGCCGACCAGCGCCGTACCCGCGCCACCGCGTACCAGCCCCACCCCCGCCCACAGATTGGGCGAGATCTCCAGCTTGTCGCGCGAGCCGCCGTGCAGCGCGAGCATCCGCTGCTGACCCACCGACTCGCTCCTGCCCAGGGCCTGTTGGGCGGCCGCGACCGTCTCCGGGTCCAGATCGTCCAGCAGCCGCCCGGCGGTCGCCCATGCCTCCTTCGACGAGTCCCGAGAGATGGTGTGCAGCCGGATCCCGAACCGGACCGTTCGCCCCTCCTTCTCCGCCAGCCCCCGGATCCAGTCGGCCTTCTCCTTCACCTGCCCGGGCGGCTCGCCCCACGTCAGATACACATCCACGTTCCGGGCGGCGACCGGCCCGGCCGCCGCCGACGACCCCCCGAAGAAGATCTGCGGCAGCGGGTCCGGGGGCAGCGCCGTCAGACCGCCCTGGACCTGGTAGTGCTCCCCCTGGAAGTCGAACGGCTCACCGCCCCAGACACCCCGTACGACCTGCAGGAACTCATCCGTACGGGCATAGCGGCGATCATGGTCGAGATGATCGCCGAACCGCTTCTGCTCGGTCGAGTCACCGCCGGTGACCACGTTCAGCAGCAGCCGCCCGCGCGAGATCCGCTGAAAGGTCGCGGCCATCTGCGCGGCCAGCACCGGCGAGATCACCCCCGGCCGGAACGCGACCAGGAACTTCAGCCGCTCCGTGACCTGGGTGAGCGCGACCGTCGTCAGCCAGGCGTCCTCGCACCACGTGCCGGTCGGCGTGAGCACCGCCTCGAACCCCAGCTGCTCCGCGGCCTTGGCGATCTGGGCCAGATACTCGACGTCCGGGGCCCGCACCCCGCTCACCGGCGTGATGCGGTCGCGCCGGATCCCCCCGTCCGTATAGGCGTGCCGGTCGACGAGCGTCCGCCCGTCGCCGCCGGTCGGCAGAAACCAATGCAGGTGTACGGACATCTCACTCGGCCTTTCCGTAGATACGCGGCGCCGTCATCGACGGCGGAAGCTCCCCGTTGCGACGGGGGTCGGCGAACTCCCCCGAGCGCGACCGGGGGACAGCCGAACACATCTCAACGGCACGGCATCGGAAGGCCCGTACGCCCGTTCAACGGCGCGCGAGAGAGAAGATGAAGAAAAGGAGATGAAGAATCAGTCAGCACGCGCCGCGACGACACGCGGCAGACGACACCCGCAGCAGGTCGATATGACCGCGCGTGGTGAGCAGGACTGAGAGGCGCATGTCGCCGAACGTAGCGGCGCCCTCCGGGACGGGGCAATCCTCGTCTCGCCAACTGGACCTTTATTACTGCAGCGTGGCTTCGGCATTGCGGGCAACCTCCACCCGCGGCCCCGCCGGCGGGGTCCGACGCGGGCCCCGGACAGCGCCGCCCTCAGGCGTCCCTCCGGCCGGCCACCGCATACCGCGCGATCGTCGACAAGGCCACCTCTCGCCCGTCACCGACGACCAGCCAGCCCTTGGCGAGGAGGGACTGGAGCAGCCCCCGGACCTCGTCGCCCAGCTCGTCCGCCAGGTCGTCGTCCGTGGGGCGGCGCCCCGCCCGATGGAGCGCCGCCACGTGCAGAACGAGCGCTTCCTCCTGCGCGGTGATGTGGAAGTCCATGGGGTGAAGGTATGCGCGCCCGTTGTCCGCCGCCACGCGGATGAGGGGAGCAGCGGACGGGCCGAGGTCTGCGGCCGGGCTACCCCAGAAGGACAACCGGACCTGTCGTCGGGGGTTGTCCCGGTTGGTGTCCGGCAAACCAACTGCTGGCACCTCCCCAGTTCTCGGCCTCTGCAAGTATCAAGGATTGTGTTCCGGAGTGGTGTCATAATTATGTAGACGGGTTCCGTCAGAGCCGTACACGTTGAGGACGTAGCCCTGATTGAGCTGTACGCCTTCCCGGGTGAGGAAGGGCGCCAAATTGGTGGCGAATTTGTCGAAATTCGCGTAGGTAGTCTTCTTGTGCGTCCATACGGTCAACACGAGTACGCCCTTGCGATTCTTCGCGTAGCTGATGCCGGAAACGTTGGTGTCTCCTCCCTCCTTTCGGTAGCGGTCGGCCAGTTCCGCGGCGGCCTTCGATGGGGTTGAGGTGATGACCGGAGGGCCCGTTGGGCTCACCTTGCGGTCATGGTGCGCATCGTTCTCAAAGCTGCATCCGGCGAGCAGAACGGCGGCAGCCAGAAAGGGAATTGGCAGAATTCGTCTCATGCGGGGAGTTCTCCTTCAGTGGCCGGAGCTCTGTGAGGCGTGGCCTCATGAAATCGGGAAGGCACGGGCAACAGGGGTTACGGAACTTTCCAGAGACGGAACAGGAGCCCCGATCCCGTGCCCCTCCGACGCATCCCGGAAGTTGAGGTCTGCGGTCCGGCGGTCGGTCGAGCCAACGCGACCGTAGGTAGATGGTGCACCTTTCTCAACCGGTTTAATCAACCACTAATGACGCAAAAAGGGTGTACGGCGCTATCACCCTTATGTAACTCATCACGGTTGCGTCATCTAGAGCCACGAAACGGCAACGAGACGACAACGAACCGACCGCGAGGTATTTCCCGCTTTTGGATTGGTGGCGGGAGGAAGCGACCGGTGAGCAGCCCCCCACCAGAAGCCGCTGCACAACTCGCCCGCTCAATCGCCTTGCACGGAAGGGCTTCCAGCACCCATCGACCGGAACCGGCATGCATGGTGATATGCGTGCCGGAAGCGGCCTGCACCACAACGGCGCTCGATGCGTGGGTCTTGCGAGTGCGAAAAGACGCGGGGCGGTCCTGCAGCGCGAATTGACGGGCTGCCACGAGGTCTACGTCGGCCCCGCGACCCGATGGCGCCTGATCATCCAGAACCTCGACGCCCCCACCTCCTCGCAGCACCGCCGGGAGATCTAGCTCCTGGCGCCCTGTTCGCGGACAGCCAGTGGCAGGCCGTTCGCGACGCCGAGCCGTTCCGCATGGTCTCGTGCGACGGGCACGCCGCGTTCCGGATCCGCGGTGGCTGGCTCCATGAATACGACGAACTGCTCGACGCGGATAAGTCGACGTGGCGCATGTCCGCCGGCCCCTCCCCTCTGCGCGCCCAGCTGGTAGGCAAAGGCGCCCAGGGGACCGTGCACTGTGTTCTGCACGGGGGTGAAGCCGGTCAGCGTGATCTTGTCTGGCTCGCCGAACTTCCGGCTTCCGGTGACGCTCGCCAAGGAGCTGATCACGCTGGACGACGTCTCCGGCGTGTGGGCCCCTCGGTATCGCCGCGGGCGGCAACGGCTTCGACGCCACCCACGTTCGGGCAGGAGGCGCGGACGGCGAAGAATCCCGGTTCCGGCTCCAGTCCCCTCGGCATCGATCGCCTAGGGGCACCAGAAGAGGAAGCAGGTCCGCGGCCGTGTGGGGCGTGGTGCGGGTGTCGGGGGCGACCCCGCGTTCGTGGGTGACGGCTTTGGCTGGGGCGGTTCCTTGGCAGCAGGTCGGGTGGCGACGGGCGGTGCCGTGGTCGCGGATGCGGGAACCGCGGAGTGGGAGACGGCGACGTCCGATGCCGATGACGAAGGCTTCGCGGCGTGCGACGGGCCAGTCGGCTCTGCCGCGGTCCGGCCTGGTGCTGGCTGCGCGGTGGCGGACGCGTCGACGGGCGTGGGTGACGCCTGCGACTCCGTATGCCCTCCGAGTGTCGGACCAGTGGGCAGCAGTTCCCCCGACAGGCCTGTCGCGAGGACGCCGACCAGTACGACCCCACCCGCGACGCCGAGGGCCAGCTTGGTCTTGCCGCCCTTGCGGCGTCGTGCCCGGCGCGGGCCCTTGCCGCGGCGGCGCGTCGCCGACGTTTGGTGGGAGGCGTACGCCTCGTCGCCGTCACCGCGACCGGCGGCCGCAGCCGCGTCGAAGCCGGTGGGCGTGCCGGGGTCGAAGTCTCCAGCGGCCAGGCCGGGGACGTCGGGCTCGCCGCCCTGTTCGGGGAAGGGACCTGTCCGGTACGACTCCAGGGGCTCGTACGCCTGCGTCTGCTGGTACTGGTAGGTGTGCGGGGCCTCGAGGCCCCCGTCGTACCCGTGCGTTCCCGTGTGCTCGTAGACCGGCGGCTCGGGCATCGGCGGGACGCCGCTCCGGTAGAGGGGGTGCGGCCGTGACGGGGGGTACCCGGTGGCTACGCCACCGTGGGCATGGCCACACGTCGGGCACACCTCAGCCCTATCGAGATAGCTCCCGCATCCAACGCAGTAGTCCATGCGGATGTCCGTTTCCTCCGGTCGCTGCCCCCGGCCCCCAAGTGGCGGCACCCTACTGGCGCGGCGATGTCCGGCCCACCCCGCCCCCTCGCCAGGCCCGAGCTGTACCGATGCGCCCCTGGTGCGGCACTACGCCCTGCCGACCCCCGGCTTGCCCGGTTGGTCGACAGCGAGAACGCGTCCCTTCGTGGCGCGGCCTGGTCGATTGGAGAGGGGACGCCGACCGGCCTCAGGCACACCTGCGCAGTGGCAGTAATGGCGGCAGACCCATGACCCACCGGCTTCGAGGCGGCGCGCTATGTCGGCAGGAACGAGGACGAGCGGCTGATCTACCGGTTGAAGGCCAACCGGGCAGTGGCCTACATCGCAGGTCCTGGCGTCAGCAGCCGCGATGACAGGTGGTGCAGGTGCAGGTGCCGGTCCAGCAGCTCAGCCGGGTCTGGAGGGCGTCAAGGGGCTGGTACGGCGCCCGACCAGGTCGGGGCGGCAGGCCCCGGACCCGATCCCCGCCGGGGCTATTGCCCGACGGCCCCGCGCGGCAATCGGCAGCGCGTCACCAACGCATGCAATGCGGGGCGAACCAACCTAGTCTCCGGGCCGCGACACCCTGCCCACGGTGGCGGCCAGGGTGCGCAGGACGCCCGTGCCGGCGAGCACTACCGAGGAGATCGGTCGTCCCACCCATCGCGCCAGATCGTCTTGGAGGTCGGGATCCACCTCGAGGGTCACCCGGATGTATCTGCTCTGAAGCGTGGTGACCTTGGTGGGCCGGGGGGCGGAGGCGTCCTGCCCGCGCTGCAATGCCGCGCGGTAGTTGTCTTTGCGCTGGCTCATGTCTCATCCTGACGCTTGATCAGTTCCTCCGCGAAGTCCATGTACGCCGAGCCCTTGGCCTGGACCGGGTTCCCGAATGACTGGGCGTACAGGTCGAGCCGCGCGATCTGGGTGGCCAGCACCTCGAAACCCCGCTCGGTGAGTGCCTCGCGAGCGTCGGCATCGGGCCCGGTGCGCGTGGCATCGGGACGGTTGGTGCGATTGAGCAGGACCGCCGAGCGGGCCGGCTCGGCTCGCAGGGACTGCACGTCCGCCATCTCGCCACGGATGGGTGCCATCCGGTCCAGTTCGATGGGGGCGGGGGTCACGGGCACGATCCACTCGCCGGCGTACCTCATGATGCTGCGGGCGATGCGGGGATGGTCCTCCAGCTGGGGCGCATCGAGCACGACGGCCTGCCGGTTGCCGAGGAAGTCGTTCACGCGACGGTGGACGTCCCCCACCGGCAGGGCGATCACCGGAAACGGAAAGCCGCTGGCCAGCTCGCTCCAGCGCAGCGCGGAAGCGGCCGGATCACCGTCGACCAGCAGGGGCGACATACCCCACTCATGAAGCGCGTGGGCCAGCCACACAGCACTCGTCGTCTTTCCGACGCCGGGCTTGAGATTCACAAACGCACAGCTCAAGGGCACGAGAAGTGACATTAACGGGCGCGATCGCCCAATTTCGGTCGGCACGAGGGCGTGGCCTCGTGGTTCACCCGCAAGCAGTGAGAAATGTCGGATACCCGGTTGTGGTCGCGGCCGGCCACCGTGTGCACCACCGGTTGCTCTTTCAAGTCTGAAGGGCGACGCCACGCCCCCTTGGACGTGCGCCCGCTAGCCCAGGAAGCTCAACCGAACCTGGCGGTTGACGTTATCGATATTGGTGTCCACCAGGACGACGGACTGCCACGTGCCCAGTTCCAGTGTTCCGCCGATCACCGGGAGGGTCGCGTGGGGCGGAACGATGGCGGGGAGGACATGGTCCCGGCCGTGCCCCGGGGAGCCGTGTCGATGCCGCCAGCGGTCGTCGGCCGGGAGGAGGTCGTGGAGCGCCGCGAGAAGGTCCTCGTCGCTGCCGGCGCCGGTCTCGATGACGGCCAGGCCCGCCGTTGCGTGGGGGGTGAAGACGTTGAGGAGCCCGTCCCGGCCATGGGCTGCCTTGCGGAGAAACGATGCGCAGGCGTCGGTCAGGTCGTGGACGGTCTCGCTGGAGCCGGTGGTCACGTGGATGGTCTGGGTGGTGAAGCTGTTGGCCATGGGGCCATCTTCACGCCTGGGGCCCCTCCCCGTGGACAGGGGGAGGAGGAGGGGGAGGGGGTGTCGGGTCCGTGCCCTGCTGCTCACCCGGAACGACGGCATGGACGGCATGGATGGCACGGACGGCATGGACGGTATGGACGGCACGGGCGGCACGGATGTCGCTGGTCTGGACCGGATGTCGCTCCCGGAGGGCTTCGGCCAGTTCGTGTGCCGTGTGGGCCGGGGCCGTGCCGTCCGCCGGTTCCGCCAGGACCCTGTCGATCAGGTCGGCGAGCGGGGCCGGCAGGTCGGGGGTGCGGTCGAGGAGGGGGACGGGCGGCTCGCGGAGGACGGTGGCGAGGGGGTCCGTCCCCGGAAGGAAGGTGCGCGGGGGCTCGCCGGTGAGCATCCAGTAGAGGCATGCCGTCGTCGCCCACAGGTCCACCTCTGGGCCCGCGTACTTGAAGTCGATCACCTGGCTGCGGGGCATGAACGCGATGCTGCCGCCCATCGCCCCGGTGCGGGTGTGCCCGGAGAGTCCTGCGGTGTCGAGCGCCTTGGCGAGGCCGAAGTCGGCGATCTTCACGGTGGGTGGGGAGGCATGGGGGGCGATGGGGCCGGACGGGCCGTCAGAGGTGAGCAGGAGGTTCCTGGGGGTGATGTCGCGGTGGACCAGGCCCGTCGCCGTCACGGTGCGGCCGTCGGCGCGCAGGGCCGGGAGCGTTGCGGCGTGGGCGTGGGCGAGGCCGTCGAGGGTCTGCAGGGTGAGGTTCACGGCCCGGTCCGCGGGCAGCCGGCCGCCGCTGCGGGCCACCAGGTCGGCGATGCTGCCGCCGGTGCAGTACTCGCTGGTGAAGAAGGGTGACCGGCCGCCCGTGCGGTGGGTGGCCGTGCCCTGCTCGCGGAAGCGGACGATGTTGCGGTGGTGCAGCGCGCCCAGGCAGCCGAGCTCCCGGAGGAAGCCCTGGTGCGCGCCCTCGTCCAGGTCGTCGTGGGTGAGCAGTGTCTTGAGCGCGACCAGGTCGCCGCTGGCCTCGTGGCGGGCCAGATGGACGACGCCGTGGCCGCCCCGGCCCAGCTCGTGCAGCAGCCGGTGGCCGGGGTAGCGGGCCCGCTCCCGTTCCGGGGCCGCGGGAAGGGCGACCCGAAGGCGGGTGTCGCCTATCCGGATGTCGTCGCCGTCCGCCAGCTCCCGGACGGGTGGATCGCCCACGAGCCGCCGCCCGTTGACGTAGGTGCCGTTGCGGCTGCCGAGGTCGCGCAGCCGCACCTGGGGCGGGGCGATGTCGAGCAGCAGATGCCGGCGGGAGACCCGGCGGTCGGCCGCGTCGATCCTGATGTCGCAGTCGGCGCCGCGGCCCACCAGGCAGGCGGCCGGCTCCGTGAAGACATGAACGTCCGGGGCGTCGGCGTCGGCGCGGGCGTCCGGGGGCGCGTACACGGCGACGGTCACCGGGGCGGGCGCCGGTCCCGCCGAGGCCGACGGGGTCTCAGTCGACAAGGGCGACATACAGCGGACTGCCCAGCAACACCCCGCGGCCGCCGTCGAGTTCGGGGTACGGGCTCGGGCCCGAGATCAGCCGTTTCGCCAGGAACTCCACCGTCTGGGCCGGGCCGCGCAGCGCCGCGCACGCCTGCCGGACGGTGGCCAGCGCGGCCTCCTCCCCGCCTGCCTCCCCGAGGGGCCCGTTCGCGTCGCCGTCGCCCTCGGCGGCGAGCCCGGCCAGGACGGCCGGCAGCACCGACCCCGCCAAGGCCACGCTCTGCTCCGCGGCGCCCGCCCCTCCCGCGCCCACGACATGGACGCCGGAGCCGCCGAGTCCGACCGTCGTCCGCTCGGTGCGGCCGGTGAAGAAGACGCCGGAGTGGCCGCTCCCGGACTCCCCGGACGGCAGGTGCCCCCACTGCATGGCGAGGTGGCCCCGGAAGAACGCGCCGGGCTCGTCGACCGTGCCCACATCGCCGAAGTCGTCCAGATGGCGCACCACATGGTCGAGCCGCTCGAACCTGCGCACCGGCGCCCGCTCGACCGTGCGCCGGGCGCTGAACGGCGGCAGCTGGACACCCCACTCCGTGGAGCTCTTGCGGTCGAACCCGGGGTCGAGCTGCGCGAGGAGCATGTCGACCTTGGTGTCACTGACGTAGAGGTAGTAACGGAACGCCACGTGTCCCCCTTCCCTCGCTCAGCGTACCCGTGGCCCCAGGAGGCGGGTGGGGTACGGGAGTTGTGCCGGTCGCCGCTCAGCGCGGGCAGCAGGGGGTCCGGAGGGTCGGGCCGCCGGGTGCGGTGGCCGCCACCGGAAGTAATGAATATGTAAAGCGCCTGGTATGGTCGGAAAATTCACCGAGTGACCTGGCTGAAGGATTCTGCATGACCACGCCCGTCTCTCCCGGCGGCACCGCGTCCGGGGAATCGCCGACGCCGGACCGCGACCCGTGGGCCCCGCCGTCCACTGAGGGTGCCGCGAACCCGGCGCCGTACCCGCCCCCGGTCTGGGCCCCGCAGCCCAGCAACGGCATGAGCATCACCGGCCTGGTACTCGGTCTCGTCGGCGTCGTCCTCGGCCTGCTCATCTTCCTGTTCTGGCTGTCCTGGCTGCCGGCCCTGCTGGCCGTGATCTTCGGCGGCATCGGGCTGAGCCAGGTACGCAACGGCCGGGCCACCAACAGGGCCATGGCGCTCAGCGGCGTCATCCTGGGCATCGCCGGTCTGCTGCTGGCCGCGGGCAGTGCGGTGTTCACCGTGGTGATGGTCAAGGGCGCGGTCGACGACGCCCGCGCGAAGGCCAGGCAGATCACCGACGATGCCCGTGCGAGGAACAAGGCGGCCAAGGAGTCGGCGGCCGCCGCCGAGAAGGCCCGGCATCTGACGTTCGGCAAGGCGTACACCTTCGGCAACGGTCTGAAGGTCACGGTCGCCAAGCCGGAGCCGTTCACCCCGGACGCGTTCGCCCACGGCCACGCCAAGGGCAACAAGGCCGTCCAGGTCACGGTCACCGTGGTCAACACCGGCAGCAAGCGGGTCTCCGTCGAGACCGGGCTGCCCAGCGTCAACGACGCCGACGGCGCGTCGACGGAGCTGGTGATCGACGGCAGCGGGCGGCAGAAGGTCATCACCGGCTATGTCCTGCCCGGCAGGAAAGCCGTGGGCAAGTACGCCTTCTCCCTGCCGCCCGATGCCGCCGACCGGATCGAGGTCGAGTTCAGCCCGGACGCGATGCGTTGGGACGACGCGTACTGGAGCGGTCCCAACTCCTGACGCAGCAGGTCACCCCGGCCGAGCGGCGACGCGGGCCTACTGTGTGGTGCCGGCCCGCCGGGCGTAGGCGCGTACGTCGGCGTCCGGGTCGTCGGTGACCGTCGCCAGAGCCTCGCCGGCGACGGGGTCCGCGTCCGTGTGCGCGAGGAGGGCGAGCACGGCCGCCCTGCGGACATCGGCGTGCGGATCGGCGAGGGCCTGCCGCAGGGCCGCCACGGCGCGGTGCGGGGCGGCGGCGGACAGCGCGGTGGCGGCCGCCTTGCGGACCTGCCAGAGCGGGTCGGTGAGGCGGTCGGCGGCGATCTCGTCGTAGGGGGGCGGGCACCCGGCCGGGGCGAGGGCGGTCAGGGCGGCGGCCCGTACGAGCGGGTCGGGGTCGGTCAATAGCGGTGCGAGTGCCGCAGCGCCGCCGACCGAGCCGAGGGCCTCGGCGATCGCCACCCGCACCTCGCGGGCCGGATCGCCGATGCCGTGCTCCAGGGCGTCCACCGCGCCGGCCGAGGTGAGCGCCCGGACGGCCTGCAGCCGCACCGCCGTGTCGGGGTCGGCCAGCGCCGGCTCGTAACTCCCGGCCCCGCCCAGCCGCAGCACCCGCAGCACTTCCAGCGCGGCCGCGCGGGCCCGCGGGTCGGGCAGGGCCAGGGCGGACAGCAGCGCGTCCCGCAGGGCGTCGTCAGGGGGAAGCACCTCCACCAGCTCGCGCAGGGAGGCGGCGGCAAAGGCCCGTACGGAGCCGTCGTCGTCGGCGAGGAGTCCGGCCAGTACGGGTCCGGCGCCCGGCGGTGCGCTCTCGGTGAGCGCGGCGACGGCGGCGCGGCGGACCGCGGGGTCGGGGTCGGTGAGGTAGGGCCGCAGCGCGTCGAGCCCGGGGTGCTCCTCGGCGAGGGCCAGGACGTGGAGGAGCCGGGGCGAGGGGGCCGGGCCGGCCGCCGCGGGTGTGGCGGCCGCGTCGTGCGCGCCGGCCGGCCGGTCCGGCGTGGCCGCGGACGGGACCGCTTCGCCGCTGCCCGCCGTGGCCACCTTCTCGGGTGTCACCTCCCCGATCCGCCGCGACGGGCCGCCGTGCGGCTCGAACCCCTCGACCGGCACCAGGTACGGCGCCACCGGCCGGGCGGTGAACTCCATCGTTCCCGAGGGCGACTTGCGCAGGTCGAGATGGTGCAGCCAGCGGGTGTCGTCCCGGTGCGGGTGGTCGGTGCGCTCGTGGTAGAGGCCCCAGCGGGACTCGGTGCGGGCGAGGGAGGAACGGGCGGCCATCTCCGCGCAGTCGCGGATGAAGCTCACCTCGGCGCACCGCATCAGCTCGTGCGGGGTACGGGCGCCCATGCCCGCGATCTCCTGTTCCATCCGGGCGAAGGCGCCGAGCGCGAGGGAGAGCCGGGCACCGCTCTTGGGCGGTGCGACATAGTCGTTGACGAAGCGCCGCAGCTTGTACTCGACCTGCGGCTGCGGCGGGCCGTCGGGGTGCCGCAGCGGGCGGTAGATCAGCTCGTGCGCGTCGGCCAACTGGTCCGGCGGGAGTTCGCCGGTGTAGCGCTCCAGGCTGGCGGCGTCGGCGCCCGCCAGGTCGCCGAAGACGAACGCCCCGATCATGTAGTTGTGCGGTACGCAGGCCAGATCGCCCGCCGCGTACAGCCCCGGCACGGTCGTCCGGGCCCGGTCGTCGACGCGGACGCCGGAGGCCGAGTGGCCGCCGCACAGGCCGATCTCGGAGATGTGCATCTCCACGTCGTGGGTGCGGTAGTCGTGCCCGCGGCCCGCGTGGAACGTGCCGCGGGTGGGGCGTTCCGTGGTGTGCAGGATCGACTCCAGCGCGGAGACGGTCTCCTCGGGCAGATGACTGACCTTCAGGTAGACCGGCCCGCGGGGGGAGGCGGTCTCCGCCGCGAACTCGGCCATCATCTGGCCCGACCAGTAGTCGGAGTCGACGAACCGCTCACCGTGCCGGTTGACCTGGTAGCCGCCGAAGGGGTTGGCGACGTAGGCGCAGGCCGGGCCGTTGTAGTCCTTGATGAGCGGGTTGATCTGGAAGCATTCGATGCCGGTGAGTTCGGCGCCCGCGTGGTAGGCCATGGCGTAGCCGTCGCCCGCGTTGGTGGGGTTCTCGTAGGTGCCGTAGAGGTACCCGGAGGCGGGCAGGCCGAGGCGGCCGCAGGCGCCGGTCGCGAGGATCACGGCCCCGGCCCGTACGGTGACGAAACGGCCGGTGCGGGTGTGGAAGCCGGCCGCGCCGACCGCCCGTCCACCGGAGGTGAGCACCCGGACCGGCATCACCCGGTTCTCGATCCGGATGCGTTCGCGCATCTCGCGCCGCCGCAGCTGCCGGTACAGCACCTTCTTGACGTCCTTGCCCTCCGGCATGGGCAGGACGTACGAGCCGGAGCGGTGGACCTGGCGGACCGCGTACGCGCCGTGCTCGTCCTTCTCGAACTTCACGCCGTACGACTCCAGCCGCCGCACCATGTCATGGCCCCGGGTCGCGGTCTGCCGGACGGTGGACTGGTCGACGATGCCGTCGTTGGCGCGGGTGATCTCGGCGACGTAGTCGTCGGGTTCGGCGCGGCCGGGGATGACCGCGTTGTTGACGCCGTCCATGCCCATCGCGAGCGCGCCCGAGTGCCGTACGTGCGCCTTCTCCAGCAGCAGTACGTCGGCGCCGCGCTCCGCCGCGGTGAGCGCGGCCATCGTCCCGGCGGTGCCGCCGCCGATCACCAGTACGTCGCAGTCGAACTCCTCGGCGTCGCGCGGGGAGGGGATGTCCATGAACACTCCAGGGTTGTCAGCCGCCGAGGGAGGCGAGGATCTCGCGGCGCAGCGCCACGGTGGCGGGGTCGTCGTGTGCCGCGCGCTTCCGTGGGTGCGGGATGTCGTAGAGCTGTGGTCCGCTGTCGTCGCCGCTGAGCAGCGCGACCCGGTCGCCCAGGAAGAGGGCCTCGTCCACGTCGTGGGTGACGAAGACGACGGTGGCGCGGGTGGCGGTCAGCGCGTCCACCAGCAACTGCTGCATCCCGGCCCGGGTCTGCGCGTCCAGCGCGCCGAACGGCTCGTCCATCAGCACCGCCCGGGGCGCCCCGGCCAGCGCCCGGGCGAGCTGGGCACGCTGCCGCTGGCCGCCGGAGACCCGGTGCGGCAGCGCCTCACCCAGGCTCGCCAGCCCCACCCGCGCCAGCCACAGACCGGCTCTCACCCGGCGCTCGGCGCGGGGTACGCCCCTTACGGCCAGGGGGAGTTCGACATTGCGGCGGAGGCTGCGCCAGGGCAGCAGGGCGTCGTCCTGGAAGACCAGCGCCCGGTCGCCGGACGGGCCGTCCAGCGGCACGCCGTCCTGGGCGACCTCGCCCGCCAGTGGCGGCAGCAGCCCGGCCAGGGTGCGCAGCAGGGTCGACTTGCCGCAGCCGGACGGGCCGACGACGGTGAGCAGTTCACCGGGGGAGACGCCCAACGAGACGTTCCGCAGCACGACCGCGCCCGGCCGGCCGAGGGTGGCGCCGGCCAGTCCCAGCCGTACGCCGGCCGGGGGTGCCTGGGTGTCCGGCGTCACCGCCGGGCCGCTGGTACTCGTACTTCCGCTCACCCTCACGCGCGCTCCCGTTCGATGCGTGGCAGCCAGCCGGTCAGCCGCCGGCCGAGGAGTTCGACAGCGGCCGAGGTGAGCCACCCCAGCAGTCCGATGGTGGCCATGCCGACCAGCACGCCGGGATAGTCGACGACGGTGTAGTCCTGCCAGGTGCGGTAGCCGACGCCGTACTCGCCGGAGATCATCTCGGCCGCGATCACACAGATCCACGCGACCCCGATCCCGACCGACAGCCCGCCGAAGACCCCCGGCAGCGCACCGGGCAGCACCACGGACCCCAGCACCCGCCACCGCCCGCCGCCCATGGTGAGCACGGCCTCCTCCCACACCGGGGTGAGCGCCCGTACCGCGTGCCGGGTGCTGACGACGACCGGGAAGAAGGCGGCGGCGAAGGTGATCGCCACGATGCCCTCCTCGTTGCTGGGGAAGAGCAGAATCGCCACCGGCACCAGCGCGATCGCCGGAATGGGCCGGACCACCTCCAGCAGCGGCCGCAGTACGTCGGAGGCCGTACGGGAACGGGCGAGCGCGACCCCCACCGCGATCCCGGCCACGGCGGCCAGCGCGAAGCCGGAGAGGATGCGGACCGTGCTGTCCGCCAGGTCCTGCCAGTACGCCCCTTCGGCCAGCCGGGAGCGGAACTTCCCGGCCACTTCCACGACGGTGGGGAACTGCGCGAAGCGCAGCCACAGCGTGACGTCCATGGAGGTCAGCAGCTGCCACAGCCCGAGCGCCGCGAGCAGTGAACCGGCCTGCAGCAGCCGTGACTTGAGGGCCCCGGGCACCCGGAGCCGGGGTGCGGAGGCACTCATCGCGCACGCTCCGCTTCCGCCCGCGCGGCCGCCTTCAGCGCCGCGGCGTAGCCGACGATGCGTGCCCCCGGGTGGTCGTGCAGCCAGTCGCGGGCGGTGGCCGGGGCCACGAAGGGGAGCAGTGCGTCACCGTCGCGCACCCACACGGCGCGGTCCGCGAACCAGCGGGTGCCGGTGACCGCGTCGGGCACATACGCCGCCCGCACCCGTCCCTCATGGGAGGCGACGAAGCGCAGCGCGGCGGCCGCGTCGGGGAAGGAGCGGGTGCGGTCCTCGCCCTTCAGCCACACCTCGCCGGTCCGCACCGGTCCGGCGGTCTTCTTCAGCTGGGCGCCGTACGCGGCGCCGTAGGCCTTGCGCAGCGGGCCGTCGTCGACGAAGGAGCGGACGTCCACCGGCCCGGTCAGCCCGGCCTTGCGCAGCAGCTCGGCGTCCTTCCGCAGCGCTGCGACGAGCTGCGGCTTGAGCGTCGGGTCGAAGGTGGCGGTGCCGTGCGGGCCGTTGTAGAGGTGCACGACCTCCGGGGGCAGACCGGTCGCGGCGGCCACCTTCCGCGAGGCGTCCAGCGGATGCGCGGCGAGGTAACGTCCGGCCTCGGCCTGCGCCTTGAGGAAGGCCCCCAGCACCTCGGGGCGCTCCGTGCCGAACGCCTGGCGCACCACGACGCCGTGGAAGGTCGGCACCCCCAGCTGCCCGCCGTCGTACAGGGCCTTCGCCTTTCCCTGGAAGGCCAGCAGCCCCGGCCAGGCCACGAACTGCGACAGCGCGTCCACGGTCTGGCCCTCCAGCGCGGAGGCGCCCACCGCGGGCTGCTGGTTGAGCTTGCGCACGCCGTCCTCGGGGTCGATGCCCGCCCGGCCCAGGGCCTGTACGAGGGTCCCGTCGCCGGCCGAGCCCACGCTCGCCGAGACCTTCTTCCCCTTCAGGTCCGCCACCGAGTCCAGGCGCGCATCACGCCGCACGACGATGGTGTTGAGCCCGCCCCGCAGGTTGTAGCCGGTGACCGAGACCAGCCTGGTCGGGGCGCCCAGCTGCTTCCCGCGAGCCGCGTTGATCAGCAGCGGGAAGTCCCCCATCGAGCCGATGTCCACCTTCCCGGCGGTCATCTGCGCGGTGATGGGCGCGCCGGTGGCGTAGTCCTGCCACCTCACCTCGTAGGTCCGCCCCTCCCGCTTGCCGAGCGCACGCAGCTCGCGTTCGAAGTAGCCGAGGGAGCGCAGCAGGGTCCCGGCGGTGGTGGTGTTGATGGTCTTGGACTGGTAGCCGATGGTGACGGTGGTGCGGGTGCCGTCGCTGCCCTCGGCGCTGCCGGCGCAGCCCGACAGTGCCAGGGGGAGCAGCAGCGCGGCGGTGGCGGCCGGGACGGTCGTACGGGTCGTGCGTGAGCGCATGGCGAGGGGACCTCTCAGCGGAGCAGATAGGGCATGTTGACCGTGACCGCACCGGTGGGACAGCGCGCGGCGCACGGCCCGCAGTACCAGCACTCGTCGACGTGCATATACGCCTTGTTGCTGCCGGGATCGATGGCGAGCGAGTCGAGCGGGCACATGTCGACGCAGAGCGTGCAGCCGTCGATGCACTTGGACTCGTCGATGGTCACGGGCACATCGGCCCGCTGCGGCACCAGTGCCATGGGGTACTCCTCGGGACGGGACGGATCGGGCGGATCAGGCGGAGCGGTGCAGCAGCCCGCGCATGGTGAGGCGGTCGCCGCGGAAGCGGATGAACTCGAGGTCGACGGGGCGGCCGTCGGCCAGATGCGTCAGCCGCTCCAGCATCAGCACCGCAGCGCCGCGCGGTGCCTGCAGTACGGCCGCGGAGTGGGCGTCGGCGTTGACCGCCTCCAGGGTGATCTCGGCGGTGCCGAGCCGCTGCCCGGTGAGCTCCTCCAGCAGCCGGAAGATGTCGGTGTTCTCCAGGTCGGCGCCGAGCAGCCGCATGCCGACGTCCAGGGGGAGGTACGTCAGGTCCAGCGACAGCGGCAGCCCGTCGAGCCGCCGCAGCCGCTCCACGTACAGCACCTCGCTGCCGTCCGGCACCCGCAGCCGCTGCGCCACACAGCCGGGCGCGACGACCGGCCCGACGGTGCGGACCTCGTTGCTGACCCTGCCGTGTCCGTGCAGCGTCTCGGCCAGGCCCTGCAGCCGGTCGAGGCCGTGCGGGTACTTCTGTGCGACCACCACCGTGCCCACCCCCGGCACCCGCTCCACCAGCCCTTCGGCGCGCAGCAGGTCGAGCGCCTGGCGGACGGTGTTGCGGCTGGTCCGGTAGTCGGCGCACAGGGCCGACTCGTGCGGCAGCGCGCCGTTGGGGAACGCACCGCCGAGCACCTGGTGGCGCAGCAGGTCGGCGAGCTGCCGCGCCTGGTCCGCGCGCAGCCGCCGGCGCCGTGCGGCGGCCGCGGTCGGGCTCGTCAGTTCGGCACCGGGCACTTCACGGAGGCGTGGGGCGGGAGGCATGGCAGGGACCATAACGGCGCTCGCCGGCCAGGTGTGTTGCTGGAGTATTGCGCCATCTCATGACGGCACGGCGGGGCTGTGACCTGCGTGGACGGGTGTCGCTGGGGGAGATCCGCCACCCCGGGGCACGGCGGGGAGGGACGGCGCCGCCCTCGTCGGACGGGGAGACCGGCCGGGGCGGCGCCGTGCCGGTCGGGTCAGCGCGCCGCCGGGAAGTGGCACGCCGCCCGGTGCGCCCCGTCCGGCACCGTGCTGCGCAGTGCGGGTCGCTCCGTGCCGCAGATCGCCTGGGCCCTGGGGCAGCGCGGACGGAAGGCGCAGCCGGGCGTCGGAGCAGCCGGGCGGCGGCCGAGGTATCCCCGGCCAGGGCGGGGCCGCGGGTCCGGGGAGGGGTCGCCGGGCAGGGTGATGCGTTCGCGGGCCCGTTCTGCGGCCGGGTCGGGCAGCGGTACGGCCGACAGCAGCGCATGCGTGTACGGGTGGGCCGGGGCGGCATAGACCTGTTCCCTGGGTCCGGTCTCGACGATCCGGCCCAGGTACATCACGGCGACCCGGTCGCAGACCCGCTTCACGACGGACAGGTCGTGGGAGATGAACAGGTAGGCCAGGCCCAGTTCGCGCTGCAGCCGCTCCATCAGGTTGACGATCTGGGCCTGGACCGAGACGTCGAGGGCGGAGACCGGTTCGTCGGCGACGACCAGCCGGGGGCCGGTGGCCAGGGCGCGGGCGATGCCGATGCGCTGGGCCTGGCCGCCGGAGAACTCGTGCGGATAGCGGTCGAGGTGCTCGGGGATGAGCCCGACCAGCTCCATCAGCTCGGCCGCCCGCTCCCGGGCGTGGGCCGCCGGACTTCCCTGCACGAGCAGGGGTTCGGAGATGATCCGGGCCACCGTCTGCCGGGGGTCGAGGGAGGAGTGCGGGTCCTGGAAGACCATCTGGAGTTCTTTGCGGAGCGGTTTGAGTGCGCGCTGGGAGAGGTGGCCGATCTCGCGTCCGTCGTAGGTGAGGGAGCCCGCGGTGGGTTCCAGCAGCCGGACGATCATGCGGCCGGTGGTGGACTTGCCGCAGCCGGACTCGCCGACCAGGCCCAGCGTCTCGCCGGCGGCCACCTGGAAGGTGATGCCGTCGACGGCCCTGACCGGCGCGGATCGCCGTCTTCCGGGGAACGTCATCGTCAGGTCCCGTACCGACAGCAGGGGCGGGGTGGCGGTGGAGGTCATGGGGTCAGGCCTTCGTGTGGGGGAACGCGGGGAAGTGGCAGGCGGCCGGGTGCCCGGCCGGGCCGTCGAGGACGGGGGGTTCCGTCTCGCAGCGGGCGTGCTCGTGGGTGGTGGCGCCGGCGAGCAGCGGGCAGCGGGGTGCGAAGGCGCAGCCGGGGGCCGGTGTGAGCAGGGACGGCGGGCTGCCGGGGATCGCCCGCAGCGGTGCGTCGTCGTCGAGGCGGGGCAGGGAGTCGAGCAGGCCGCGGGTGTAGGGGTGGGCCGGAGCGGCGAACAGGTCGTCCACATCGGCCCGTTCGACGGCCCGGCCGCCGTACATCACCAGGACCTCGTGGGCGACCCGGGCGACCACGCCCAGGTCGTGCGTGATCAGGACGACGGCCAGTCCCCGCTCCTGCTGGAGCCGCGCGAGGAGTTCCAGGATCTGCGCCTGGACGGTGACGTCCAGGGCGGTGGTCGGCTCGTCCGCGATGAGCAGCTCGGGTTCGCAGACCAGGGCCATCGCGATCATCACGCGCTGGCGCATACCGCCGGAGAACTGGTGCGGGTAGTCCCGGGCCCGCCGCCGCGGCTCGGGGATGCCGACCTCGGCCAGCGCCTCCACGGCGCGTTCCCGGGCGGCCCTTCGGCGGCTGCCGCAGTGCACCCGGTGGTGCTCGGCGATCTGTTCGCCCACGGTGTAGTACGGGTGGAGGCTGGAGAGCGGGTCCTGGAAGATCATCGCCATCCGGCTGCCGCGCAGCCGGTTCCGTTCGCGCTCCGGCAGGCCGGTCAGCTCCCGCCCGCCGAGGGTGATCGAGCCGGTGACCGCGGCGCCGGTGTGCAGCCCCATCACTGCCAGGGAGGTGACGGACTTGCCGGAGCCGGACTCGCCGACGATGCCGAGGGTCCGGCCGCCCCGCACCTCGAAGTCCAGGCCGTCCACGGCCCGTACCGGGCCGCGCGGAGTGCGGAAGGTGACCGTCAGGTCCCGTACGCGGAGTACCGGTTCCACAGCGCTCATCAGTACCTCACCCGGGGGTCGACGACGGCGTACAGCAGGTCGACGGCCAGGTTGGCGACGACGATGAAGGTGGCGGCCAGCAGTGTGACGCCGAGGATGACCGGCTGGTCGCCGGTGGTCAGGGCGCCGTAGAAGAGCCGTCCGATGCCGGGGATCCCGAACAGGGACTCGGTGATCACCGCGCCCGCGAGCAGCCCGCCCAGGTCCATCCCGAAGAGGGTGACCAGGGGCGTCATACCGGCCCGCAATCCGTGTTTGAGCACGACCGTCCGGCGCGGCAGCCCCTTGGCGCGGGCGGTGCGGATGTACGGCTCCGCCATCGTCTCGATCATCGAACTGCGGCTCTGGCGCGCGTACATGGCCGCGTACAGGATGGCCAGGGCCAGCCACGGCAGCAGCAGGTTCGAGGCCCAGTGCAGCGGGTCGGCGGTGAACTCCACGTACTTCGGGTAGGGGAGGAGCCCGGTCGTCCGGATCAGTCCGTAGATGAGCATCACCGAGGTGAAGTAGACGGGCAGGGAGGCGGCGGCGACCGCGCCGATCATCAGGGCGCGGTCGGTGAGGGTGTCCTTGCGGAGGGCGGCGGTGACTCCCGCGGTCAGGCCGAGGAGCAGCCAGATCGCCGAGGCGCCCAGGGCGAGCGAGGCGGAGACCGGCAGCCGGTCCATCAGCAGGTCCCACACGGGCTGGCTGTTCTCGTACGAGTAGCCCAGGCAGGGCACGTCGCAGTCGAGGGCGTACTGCCCGCTGCCCATGGTGCGGCCGGTGACGATGCCGGTGGTGAAGTCCGCGAACTGCCGCCACAGCGGCTGGTCCAGGCCCATGTGGGCGCGGATCGCGGCCAGGCGGTCGGCGCTGCACGACTTGCCGCAGGCCGCGGCGGCCGGGTCCGAGGGCAGTACGTAGAAGATGGTGAAGGTGACGGCGGCGATGGCGATCAGGACGCCGAGGACGCCGAGGAGGCGGCGGCCCAGGTAGAGGGTCATATGCGGCTTCCTCTCGGGTCGAGGACGTCGCGCAGCGCGTCGCCGAGCAGGGTGAAGGCGAGCACGGTGAGGAACAGACACATGCTCGGGACGACGAAGTACATGGGGTCGGTGTCGTAGAAGGCGACGCTCTCGGCGATCATCTGCCCCCAGGAGGGGGTCGGCGGGCGGACGCCGACACCCAGGTAGCTCAGGGCCGCCTCGGTGGCGATCATCCCGGGGATGATCAGGGTGGTGTACGCGATGACGGGTCCGGCGACGCCCGGGAGGACGGACCGGCCGATGATCCGCCAGGGGCCCGATCCGGCGACCCGCGCGGCGTCCACGTACTCGCGGTGCTTCAGCGAGAGGGTCTGGCCGCGCACGACGCGGGCGATGCCCGGCCAGCCGAACAGGCCGATCACGGCGGTCATCAGGAGGACCCGGTTGACGTCCCGGGCCACCGACATCATCGCGATCATGAAGATGAGCGAGGGGAAGGACATGGTGAGGTCCATCAGGCGGGAGAGCACGGCGTCGGTGCGGCCGCCGAAGTAGCCGGCCGCGATACCGGCGGCGGTGCCGGCGAGGACGACGACGGCGGTGGCGGCGAACGCGATGAACAGGGAGACCCGGGCGCCGTGCACGACGCGGGCGAACAGATCGCGTCCGGTGACCGGCTCGACGCCGAGCCAGTGCTCGGCCGAGACGCCGCCGAGCGGGCCGATGGGCTGACCGCCCAGGTAGGGGTCGACGGCGGACTTGTCGAAGGCATCGGGCGACCAGCCGCCCAGGGCGCTGAGCAGCGGGGCGGCCAGGGCCATGACCGCGAAGAGGGCGATCACGACGAGGGAGGTCCGCACGGCGGCGCGGCGGCGCAGCTCGGAGCGGGCGAGCTGCCAGGGGGTGCGGCCGGCGGGAGCGGAGGCGGAGGCGGCGGACATGGTGTGACGTGGCATCAGTTCTCGCTCCTGGCCGGGTCCTTGAGGCCGACCGTGGCGTAGTCGACCTGACCCCCGAAGGAGGTGTGGCCGAAGGCGCCCGCGATGTTGTCGCCGAGCAGCAGCGGCATCCGCTCGATCACCGCGGGTGCCGCGGGGGACTTGGCGAGGATCTGCCCGTCCAGCTCGCGCCATGCCCGGTTCGCCCGCCGGGCGTCGGCCATGGCGGCGATCTCGTCCATCCGCCGCATCGTCGCCCCGTCGCGGAAGAGCGAGTGGTTGCCGGAGTTGCCCTTCTCCTTGATGTAGCGGCCGTCGAAGACGAAGGGCAGGAAGGTGGAGCCGGAGGGGTAGTCCGGGCACCAGCCGGTGTAGACCAGGTCGGTGCGGTGCTCGGTGTCGCCGATGGTGTCGTAGAAGGCGGACGCGTCCACCGTCTCGATGGTGACCTTGATGCCGGCCCGGCCGAGGGACTGCTGGACCGCCTCGGCGACGCCCTTGTCGCCGTTGGAGACGGTGAGGCCGGTGGAGAATCCGTTCGGCTTGCCCGCCTCCTTCAGCAGTCGCTTCGCCGTCGCCACGTCTCCGGTCGCCGGGATCTTGAGGGTGTCGGGCTGCTTGCCGCCGAAGAGCGGGCCCGGCATATAGGCGGTGGCCACGTCGTTGAACGCGGGGCCGCCGGAAGCGGTCAGGACGGCCTCGCGGTCCAGGGCGTAGAGCACGGCCCGGCGCACCTTGACGTTGTCGAACGGCGCACGCCCGGTGTGCATCTGCACCATCTCGGTGCAGTTCTGGGACTCGGCGAGCAGCCGCTTGCGGACGTCTGCCCTGGGGAGCACCTTGGGGGCGCTCTCGGGGCGCAGCTTGCCCCAGGAGACCGCGGAGGCGTCGGGGCCCCGGCCGGCGATGAGCCGGTCGTCGATCTGGTTGGCCTTGAGCCCCATCACCACGACCACCTTGTCCGGATACGCCTTGCGCACGCCGTCCGTGCCCGGGTCCCAGTGGGGGTTGCGGACCAGTACGAGCTGCTTGTCGCGGTCGTAGGACTCGACCTTGTACGGCCCCGACGAGAACGGCCGGTTGTCGTAGCGGGGGCCGTTGTCCTTCGCCTTCGGCACCGGGGCGAAGGTGGGCAGGACCGTCGCGGAGCGGAACTCCGCGAAGGGCTTGCGCAGTTCGAAGACGAGGGTGCGGTCGTCGGGGGTCTTGATGGAGTCGAGGTGCTCGCCGTGGGCCGGGCCCTGGTAGCCCTCGGCGCCGGCGAGGTAGCGGGCCGCGTAGTCGGGGCCGCCGGGCAGGTCGGGGGAGAAGGACCGCTCGACGTTGTACTTGATGTCCCGGGCGGTGAGGGGTGAGCCGTCCTCGTACTTCAGGCCCTTCTTGAGCTTGAAGGTCCATCTTCTGGCGCCGTCGGAGGGGACGCCGAGGTCCTCGGCGAGGTCGGGGACCAGCTCGCCGCCCTTCGCGCCCGGTTGGGCCCGGTAGGTGACGAGGGTGCGGTAGAGCAGCCGGGTGGCGAAGTCCATGTCGCTCACCACCCAGTTACGGGCCGGGTCGAGGTGGGTGAAGTCCTGGTTGGACAGGACGGTGAGGGTGCCGCCCTTGTGCGGCGTACCGCCGACCACCCGGCCGTTGTTGGCCGTTGCGAGGTTCTTGCGGCCCCGGGTGTCGCCCGTTTTCTGGCCTCCGGTGCAGCCGGCCGTGCCGAGGGTGAGGGCCGCCACCACCAGTGCGGAGGAGAGGGCGGTACAGGTGCGCTTGTCCATGAGCGGTCACTCCGGGAAGCAGTCGGACAGCCAGAGCGGCTGGAATGTGACCGGTAACATAGTAATGTGAAATTGCACTGACAAGGCGTCGGTTACTTCGTTACCCACCCGTGCCCGAGGGGGCTGCCATGGATGACCCCACAACCATCCCGATCCGTACGGCAAGTCACGACCTGCCGGTCTCGCCCGAGCTCGCCGCGTTCCTGTCCGGCCAATGGGCCGCGGCACCGCTGCCCGACGGCATCCGCCTCCCGGCCGCGGAGCTGACCCCCGCCCGGCGTGCCCGTCTCTCCGCCCGCTTCCCGGGCGAGCGGCTGATCGTCCCGGCCGGCGAGCTCAAGGTCCGCTCCAACGACTGCGACTACCGCTTCCGGCCGCACAGTGCCTATGTGTGGCTGACCGGGCTGACGGGCGAGGAGCAGGCGGGTCACGTACTCGTCCTGGAGCCGGACGGGCCGCGCGGGCACGAGGCGGTGCTGTACCTCCGTCCCCGCTCGCCGCGCGACGGCGGCGACGAGTTCTACCGCGACCGCAGGTACGGGGAGTTCTGGGTCGGACGCCGCCCCGACCTCGCCGAGGCCGAGCGGATGACCGGCGTCCGGTGCGTGCACCTGGATGCGTACGGCACGCTGCCGCCGGGCCGCCACGCCGCGACCGACCCCGAACTCGCCGCGGCACTCAGTGAGTTGAGGCTGACCAAGGACGCCTGGGAGGTGGCGCAGCTGCAACTGGCCGTCCATCACACCGTGTCGGGCTTCGAGGACGTGGTGCGGGCGCTGCCGCAGGCACTCGCCCATCCCCGGGGCGAGCGCTGGATCGAGGGGATCTTCGGGCTGCGCGCCCGCGCCGAGGGCAACGGCACCGGCTACGAGACGATCGCCGCCTCCGGCGCCCATGCCTGTGTGCTCCACTGGATCCGCAACGACGGCCCCCTGGACCCCGGCCATCTGCTGCTGCTCGACGCGGGGGTGGAGACCGACACGCTCTACACCGCGGACATCACCCGCACGCTGCCGCTCTCCGGCCGCTTCTCGTCCGTCCAGCGCCAGGTGTACTCCCTCGTCCTCGCGGCGCAGGAGGCGGGCATCGCCGCGCTGAAGCCCGGCGCCCGCTTCCGCGACTTCCATCAGGCGTGCATGCGGGTGATCGCCGAAGGGCTCGCCGACTGGGGCGTGTTGCCGCACGCGAAGGGCGATCTGCACCGCCGCTACACCTTGTGCAGCAGCGGGCACATGCTCGGCCTGGACGTCCACGACTGCGCGCGGGCGCGCGCGGAGGCGTATCTCGACGGGGTGCTGGAGGAGGGCCAGGTGCTCACGGTCGAGCCCGGTCTCTACCTCCAGCCGGACGACGAGACGCTCCCCGCCGAACTGCGCGGCATCGGCGTACGCATCGAGGACGACCTGCTCGTCACGGCGGACGGTGCACGGCTGCTGTCGGGCGCACTGCCGCGCACGCCGGACGCGATCGAGGCGTGGATGGGGGAACTGGCCGGCGACTGACCTGAGGGGGGAGCGGCAATGTGCGGCACAGACTCTTGGCACGGGCAGTGCAATGTGAAATATTACTGACGTGCTCACAGGGAAATCCGTGGACGTCATCGTGGTCGGCGCCGGTGTGATCGGCGCGGCCTGTGCCTACTACTCCGCCCGGTCCGGCCTCCGCGTCGCCGTGGTCGACCGCGGCCCCGTGGCCGGCGGCACGACCGGAGCCGGCGAGGGCAACCTCCTGGTCTCCGACAAGGAGCCCGGACCCGAGCTCGAACTCGCCCTGCTGTCCACACAGTTGTGGCGGGAGCTGGCCGAAGAGCTCCCGCCGGGGATCGAGTACGAGCCCAAGGGCGGACTGGTCGTCGCCTCCGGCGAGGCCGCGACGGCGGCGCTGCGCGACTTCGCGGCGGGGCAGCGGAAGGCCGGTGTCACGGCCGACGAGGTCCCCGCCGACCGCCTGCACGACCTGGAGCCCCACCTCGCCCCCGGCCTGGCGGGCGGCGTCCACTACCCCCAGGACGCGCAGGTCATGCCGGCGCTCGCCGCGGCGCACCTGCTGCGCGCGGGCGGCGACCGGATCCGGCTGCGCCTCGGCGAGGAGGTCACCGGCCTGCTCACCGGGGCCGGCGGCGCGGTCCGGGGGGTGCGGACGTCGGCCGGGGAACTGCACGCCCCGTATGTCGTGAACGCCGCCGGTACCTGGGGCGCCGAGCTCGCCCGCCGTGCGGGGGTGGCCCTTCCGGTACGGCCGCGCCGGGGCTTCGTCCTGGTCACCGAGCCGCTGCCGCGCGTGGTGCGCCGCAAGGTGTACGCGGCCGACTATGTGGCCGACGTGGCCAGCGGCTCCGCCGCGCTGCAGAGTTCGGCGGTCGTCGAGGGCACCCCGGCGGGACCGGTCCTGATCGGTGCGAGCCGGGAGCGGGTCGGCTTCGACCGCACACTGTCCGTCGAGGTGCTGCGGCGGCTGGCGGCCCAGGCCACCGCGCTCTTCCCGGTCCTCGCCCAGGTCCGCGTGCTGCGCACCTACGTCGGCTTCCGCCCGTATCTGCCGGACCACCTGCCCGCCGTCGGCCCCGACCCGCGGGTCCCCGGTCTGCTGCACGCCTGCGGTCACGAGGGCGCGGGGATCGGGCTCGCCCCCGCCACCGGGCTGATCGTCGCCCGGTCGCTGACCGGCGGCGAACCGCCGCTCGACACCACCCCGTTCAGACCGGAACGCTTCGCCCCGGCCGCCTGAGCCCCCCGTCCGACCGCCCGCCCTGAGAGGAGGGCCCATGGCCCGTACCCCCGCCGACCTGGTCGGCGCCCAGCCCGGTCCGCCGTTCCGGATCACGTTCGACGGCCGCCCGGTGACCGCCCTGCCCGGCCAGTCCGTCGCCGCCGCGCTGTGGGCCGCCGGAATCCTGGCCTGGCGCACCACACGGAACGGCGGGCGCCCGCGGGGCGCGTTCTGCGGCATCGGGCAGTGCTACGACTGCCTGGCCACCATCAACGGAGCGCCCAACCGGCGGGCCTGCCTGGTCCCGGCCGGGCCGGGGGACGCCGTCACCACACAGGAAGGACACGGACGTGCCGGACTCGGCGTCTGAACCGTACGATCTCGCGGTCATCGGGGCGGGCCCCGCCGGTCTCGCCGGCGCCGTCACGGCCGCCGAACTCGGCCTGTCCGTCACCCTGTTGGATACCTCCGCGGACACCGGCGGGCAGTACTACCGCACCCCGGCGCCGGCCCTGGGCGCCGTCCGTCCCGAGGCGCTGCACCATGACTGGTCCGCCTACGCCGACCTGCGCCGGCGACTGGCGCGCAGCGAGGTCAGCCACCTTGCCGGACACCACGTGTGGAGCGTGACCCAGGACGGCGGGGCCGACGGCGGACCCTGGTCGGTGCACGCCGTCACCGGCGCGGACGGCGACGGGGAGCGCCCCGTGCGCGTACGGGCCCGCGCGGTCCTCCTGGCGACCGGCACGTACGAGCGCCAGCTCCCCTTCCCCGGCTGGACGTTGCCCGGGGTCGTGGGCGCCGGGGGAGCGCAGGCGATGCTGAAGTCCGGCCTCGTACTGCCCGGCCGCCGTGTCGTCGTGGCGGGCAGCGGTCCGCTGCTGCTCGCGGTCGCCGCCTCGCTGGCGGCCGCCGGTGCGAGGGTGCCGGCAGTCGTCGAGGCCTCCGGCTATCTGCGCTACGCCCGCCACCCCCGGGCGCTCGTCGCCAATCCGTACAAGGCGGCCGAGGCGCTGATCCACGGCGCCGGGCTGCTGCGGCACCGGGTACGGGTGCGCCAGCGCAGCGCTGTCACCGCGGTGCACGGCACCGATCGGGTGGAGGCCGTCACCGTCACCCGCCTCGACCGCGACTGGCGCCCCGTACGGGGGACGGGGCGGCGGATCGGCTGCGACGCGCTGGCCGTCGGGCACGGCCTCGTCCCCCAGATCGAACTTGCCACGGCCCTCGGCTGCGCCACCCGCGCGTCGGCCGACGGCACCAGCGCGCTGGCTCTGGACGGCCTGCAGGAGACCTCGGTGCACGGTCTGTGGGCGGCCGGTGAGACCGGGGGCGTCGGCGGTGCCCCACTCGCCCGCCTGGAAGGCGAACTGGCCGGGGTCGCCATCGCCGCCCGGGTGCGGGGGCGCCCCGCCCACCGCGGCCGGGTCCGGGAACTGCAGCGCCGCAGGGACCGGATGCGCGCCTTCGCCGAGGCGATGGCCGCCGCCCACGCGCCCGGCCCCGGATGGTCGCGCTGGCTCACGGACGACACCGATGTGTGCCGCTGCGAGGAGGTCACCGCGGGCCGGGTCCGGGAGGCGGTCGAGGACCTCGGCGCGCGGGACACCCGCACCGTCAAGCTGCTCACCCGGGCCGGTATGGGCTGGTGCCAGGGCCGGATGTGCGGTCCGGCGGTGGCCTGCCTGGCGGCCCGCGGCCAGACCCCCGAACCCCCGCCCGAACGCCGCCCGCTCGCCTCCCCCGTCCCGCTCTCGGCGCTCGCCGCGCTCGACGGACCCGCCGTGACCGACACCGTCACACCCGAGACCCAGGGCCGCACCGAGACCCCACGCACACCCGATACCGCCGGCCCCGGTGCCGACGGCTGACCGTGCGGCCGCTCCCGCGGGGGCGGCCGCACGGCCCGACCACAGCGAAGTGTCACCCACCGTAGAGAGGTATCCACCGGCATGACCCCCACCACCTGGAACAGCGCCCGCCCCTGGCGCGGCATCATGGTCGCCACCGCCCTGCCCCTGCGCGACGATCTCTCCGTCGACCACGACGCCTACGCCGAGCACGTCCGCTGGCTGCTCGACAACGGCTGCGACGGCGTGGTGCCGAACGGCTCGCTCGGCGAGTACCAGACCCTCACCGACCAGGAGCGGGCCCGCGTGGTGCGCACCGCGGTCGAAGTGGCGGGCGGCGCACGGGTCATGCCCGGCGTCTCCGCGTACGGCAGCGCCGAAGCCCGCCGCTGGGCGGAGCAGGCGGCCGAGGAGGGCTGCGGCTCGGTCCTCCTGCTGCCCCCGAACGCCTACCGGGCCGAGGAGCCGGGCGTGCGTGCCCACTACGCCGAGGCCGCCCGGGCCGGGGTGCCCGTGGTCGCGTACAACAACCCCATCGACACCAAGGTCGACCTCACCCCCGGCACGCTGGCCCGGCTGCACCAGGACGGCAGCATCGTCGCCGTGAAGGAGTTCACCGGTGACGTCCGCCGGGCGTACGAGATCGCCGAACTCGTCCCGGAGCTCGACCTGCTGATCGGCGCCGACGACGTGCTGCTGGAACTCGCCGTCGCCGGTGCCGTCGGCTGGATCGCCGGATACCCCAACGCTTTCCCCGCCACCTGCGCCGACCTGTACCACGCCGCCGTCGCCGGCGACCTGGCCACCGCCCTCCCGCTCTACAAGTCCCTGCACTCGCTGCTGCGCTGGGACTCCAAGACGGAGTTCGTCCAGTCCATCAAGCTGTCCATGGACATCGTCGGCCGGCGGGGCGGCCCCACCCGGCCGCCGCGCTCCCGGCTCACCGCGGAGACCGAGTCGGCCGTGCGGGCCGCCACCGAGAAGGCCGTCGCCGACGGCCACCGCTGACCCCGGGGAGGAGAGACATGCGCACGCGTCACGTCTTCCACGCCGTCGACTCCCACACCGAGGGCATGCCCACGCGCGTGATCACCGGTGGGGTCGGGGTCATCCCCGGCGCCACCATGGCCGAGCGGCGGACGTACTTCATCGAGCACCTGGACCACCTCCGGACGCTGTTGATGTACGAGCCGCGCGGCCATGCCGCCATGAGCGGCGCCATCCTCCAGCCGCCCACCCGCCCCGACGCCGACCACGGAGTCCTCTACATCGAGGTCTCCGGGCTGCTCCCGATGTGCGGGCACGGCACGATCGGGGTCGCCACCGTCCTGGTCGAGACGGGCATGGTGCCGGTCGTCGAACCGGTCACCACCGTCCGGCTCGACACTCCGGCCGGGCTGGTGACCGTCGACGTACGGGTGGCGGACGGCGCGGCCGAGTCGGTCACGCTCACCAACGTGCCGGCGTTCTGCGCCGCGCTGGACAGCAAGGTGACCGTGCCCGGCTACGGCACGGTCACCTACGACCTCGCCTTCGGCGGGAACTTCTACGCGTTCGTCGAACTCGACGCGCTGGGGCTGCCGTTCGACCGTGACCGCAAGGGCGATCTGCTGGCCGCCGGGCTCGCCATCATGGACGCGATCAACGCCTCGCCCGAGCGGCCCGTGCACCCAGAGCAGCCGGAGATCGCCGGGGTCAAACACGTCTACCTCGCCGCTCCCGGCTCCGGCGCCCGCCACTCACGGCACGCGATGGCCATCCACCCCGGCTGGTTCGACCGCTCGCCCTGCGGCACGGGCACCTCGGCCCGGATGGCCCAGCTGTACGCGCGCGGCCAACTGCCCCTCGGCCGTGACTTCGTCAACGAGTCCTTCATCGGCACCCGCTTCACCGGCCGCCTGATCGAGAAGACCACCGTCGGCTCGCTGCCCGCCGTCGTGCCGACCGTCACCGGTCGGGCCTGGATCACCGGCACCGCCCAGTACTTCCTCGACCCGGACGACCCCTTCCCCGGAGGTTTCCTCCTGTGACCGCCCCCGCATCCCTCATCACCTCGCGCAATCCGGCCGACCCCGCCGACGTACTGCTCCAGGTCCCGGCGCCCGGTGCCTTCGCGGTCGCCGACGCCGTGGAGCGGGCCCGCGCCGCACAGTACGACTGGCTGCACGACGGTGCGGCCGCCCGCTCGGCCGCCCTCGGCGCGGTCGCCACGGCCATCGAGGCCGCCGGTGCGGAACTGGCCGCACTCGCCGTACGCGAAGTGGGCAAGCCCGTCACCGAGGCCCGCGCCGAGGTCGCGCGCACCGTGGCGATCTGGCGCTACTACGCCCAGGCGCCGTACGAGCCGGCCGGTGCCGTCCACGAGACCGCCGCGGGCCCCGGCCTGCTGCTCACCCGCCGGCGCCCGTACGGCGTGGCCGGGCTGATCACGCCCTGGAACTTCCCCTTCGCCATCCCGAGCTGGAAGGCCGCCCCGGCGCTCGCGGCCGGCAACGCGGTCGTCCTCAAGCCCGCCCCCGAGGCGACCGCCTGTGCCGTGCGCCTGGCCGACATCGTCGAACGGGCGCTGCCGGCCGGGGTGTTCACCGTCCTGCCCGGAGGGGCGACGGAGGGCAACGCCCTCGTCTCCGCCGCCGACGTGGTCTCCTTCACCGGCTCGACCGCCGTGGGCCGGACCGTCGCGCGCGCCGCCACGGCCCGGGGCGTTCCGGTCCAGGCCGAGATGGGCGGCCTGAACGCGGCCATCGTCCTCCCGGACGCCGACATCGCACAGGCAGCGGCCCATATCGCCGCCTCCATCGCCGGGTACGCGGGCCAGAAGTGCACCGCCACCAGCCGTGTCATCGCGGTCGGCGCGGCGCTCGACCCGCTGCGCGAGGCGCTGGGCGAGGCGCTGCGGGCGGTACCGGTCGGCGACCCGGCCGATCCGGCGACCGTGAGCGGGCCGCTCATCAGCCGGCACGCGCGCGACCAGGTCAGCGACGCCTGGCACGGCCTGGACACGCCCGCCGGCGGCACCGTGCCCGACGGGCCCGGCTGGTACGCGACCCCCACGCTGGTGGCGAAGGCCCCCGCGGGGCACCGCCTGCTGTGTGAGGAGGTCTTCGGGCCGATCGCGGCACTGCTGCCCGCCGGCGACCTCGCCCACGCGGTACGGATCACCAACTCGGTGCCGTACGGCCTGGTCACCTCGGTGCACACGGCCGATCTGAACGCGGCGCTGGGCGGACTCGACGGGCTCGACACCGGCATGATCCGGATCAACGCCCCGTCCACCGGTGTCGACTTCCATCTGCCGTTCGGCGGCGCCAAGGCATCCGGCCACGGGCCACGCGAACAGGGCCGGGCGGCGCTGGAGTTCTACACCTCCAGCCGGACGTACACCCTGTCACCGGCCGGAACAACGTGACATTGTACGGTGGTGGTCCATACCAGACCGAAGGGATCACGACCGCCATGGGGCACCTGAAGCACCGCGACCTCAACGCCGGCCGGGAACGGCTGCGCGACCAGGTGAGCAACGCCCTGCGGGCCGCCCTGATCTCCGGCGAGCTGCGTCCGGGCGTGGTGTATTCGGCGCCCACCCTCGCCGAGGACTTCGGTATCTCCGCCACCCCCGTGCGCGAGGCGATGCTCGACCTGGCCCGCGAGGGCCTCGTCGAGCCGGTCCGCAACAAGGGCTTCCGGGTCACCGAGGTCAGCGAACGCGACCTCGACCAGTACACCGAGATCCGCGCCCTGATCGAGATCCCCATGGTCGGCCGGATCACCCGCAGCGCCACCCGCGAGGAACTGGAGGCGCTGCGCCCGGTCGCCGAGGAGATCGTCCGGGCCGCCCGCGATCACGACCTCATCGGCTACCTGGAGGCCGACCGTCAGTTCCACCTCTCCCTCCTCGCGCTCTCCGGCAACGACCGCCTCGTCGAGACCGTCGGCGACCTGCGCAAGCGTTCCCGCCTGTACGGGCTCACCGCCCTGGACGAGCGCGGCGAACTGATCCCCTCCGCCGAGGAACATCTGGAGTTGCTCGGCCTGATGCTCGCGGGGGACGCGAAGGGGGCACAGAGGTGCATGGCCGAGCACCTGGGCCATGTCCGCTCCCTGTGGGCCAGCAGCGGCGGCTCCCCGGCCCCGTAACGCACGCCCACGCCGTTCCTCGTGCCGTGAAAGGAACCCATGGACCCCGCGTACGCCACCACCGATCACTTCTTCACCGTCCCGCTGGACCACTCGCGTCCGGGCGGCCCGGCCATCCAGGTGTTCGCCCGCGAGGTGGCCGACCCGGCCCGCGCGGACGACCGGCTGCCCTGGCTGCTCTACCTGCAGGGCGGCCCCGGCGGCAAGGCACCCCGCCCGTCGGCGGGTTCGCCCGCCTGGCTGCCCCATGCGCTGAAGACCCACCGGGTGCTGCTCCTCGACCAGCGCGGCACCGGCCGCTCCACCCCGCTCACCGCCCGCGCCGCCGCCCGCTTCGCCTCCCCCGCCCAACTGGCCGCGCATCTGGCCCACTTCCGCGCGGACGCGATCGTCGCCGACGCGGAACTGATACGCCGTCACATATGCGGTGACGAGCCCTGGGAGACACTCGGCCAGAGCTACGGCGGCTTCCTCACCCTCACCTACCTCTCCCGGGCCCCCGAGGGCCTGCGGGCCTGCTACGTCACCGGAGGTCTGCCCGGCCTCACCGCGACCGCGGACGAGGTGTACGCCCGCACCTACCCGCGCGTCCGGGACCGCGTCCTCGACTTCTACGCCCGCTACCCGGAGGACGCCCCCCGCCTTCGCGACATCGCCGGCCTCCTCGCGGCCCGCGACGTCCGGCTGCCCGGTGGCGACCGTCTGACGACCCGCCGCCTGCGCACCCTCGGCCTGGCCCTCGGCATGGGCGCCGGCTTCGAACGGCTCCACTGGCTGCTCGACGAATCCCTGGACGCGGACGGCGAGTTGACGGACACCTTCCTGCACCAGGTGGAGGCCCTGACCGGCTTCACCGACAACCCGCTGTACGCCGTCATGCAGGAGACGCTGTACGGACAAGGGGCCGGCCCGACCGGCTGGGCGGCCTCCCGGGCACTCGCCGACTTCCCCCAGTTCGCCGAGCAGACGGACCCCCTCCTGCTCACCGGGGAAATGATCTACCCCTGGATGTTCCAGGAGATCAAGGGCCTGCGCCCCTTCGCGGAGGCCGCGGACCTCCTGGCCCGACGCACCGACTGGCCCCCGCTCTACGACCCGCAGCGGCTGGCCGCCAACCAGGTCCCGCTCGCCGCGATCGTCTACCACGACGACATGTACGTCGACGCGGAGCTCTCCCTGCGCACCGCCCGCGAAGTCGGCGCCACCCGCGTATGGGTCACCAACGAATGGGAACACGACGGCGTCACCGCCTCAGGCGACCGTGTCCTCGCCCGCCTGATGGACCTGGCCGCCGGCCGCGCATGAGCCGGCGGCCCCGCCGCCTCCCCGCCCTTCGCTCCTCCCCTTGCCGCTCGTTGCCGCGCCACCGCCTCCGACGGGAGCCGAGATGCCCGCCCTGCCGCCCCGCCTGCGCACCTGTGCCGCAGCCCTCGCCCTCACCTCGTCCCTCGCCGCCGCCACCACGGCGGACGCGACCGCCCCGCCCCCGGCCCCCCGCTCCTCGCCGCCCGCCGGCGCCTGCGCACTTCCCGGCAGGACCGGATGGACCGACGAGGGCCACGACACCGACCGCACCCAGTTCCAGCCCGCCACCGGGACCCGGCGCGTCCTGACGTTGTTCGTCGACTTCCCCGACGCCGAGGCCACCGGCACAACGGACGCGTACGCGGCGCAACTCGCCCCGGCCGCCCCGTGGATGCGCACGGCGAGCCACGGCCGCCTGCGCCTCGCCTTCACCCCCGTGCACCGCTGGATCCGCATGCCCGCGGACTCGGCCTCGTACGGCTTCGAGCGCGGCCTGACGTTCGAGGCCCACGAGAAGTACGTGCGCGATGCGGTCACCGCCGCCGACCCGTACGCGGACTTCTCCCGTTACGACATGGTGTACATCGTCCCCACCAGGGCGGCATCCGCGATCTCCTTCTCGCCGACCTACCTCTACGACCCCGCCGGGACCGGCGTCACCGCCGACGGCACCCGCATCAAGTGGGCCGTGAGCTTCGGCCAGGACCTGTGGCGCTGGGGCCCCAAGGTCGCCGCCCACGAGACCGGCCACACCTTCGGGCTGCCCGACCTGTACGCCTTCACCGGCGCCACCCACCGGTACACCGGCGGCTGGGACGTCATGGGCAATATCGCCGGCCCCGCCCCGCAGTACCTGGGCTGGCACTCCTGGAAGCTCGGCTGGATCCGCGACGGCCAGGTCGGCTGCCTGGCCGCACCCGGCCGGCGCACCGTGCGCCTGACCCCGGTGGAACGCCGCGGCGGCACCAAGATCGCCGTGGTGCGCACCGGCGAGACGACGGCGTATGTCGCCGAGTCCCGCCGCGCCGAGGGCCACGACCGCGACGCATGCTCGGCCGGAGTCCTCATCTACCGGGTCGACTCCGCGACCCCGACCGGCGAGGGACCGGTCCGGGTCATGAACGGCAACCCGTCCGCCCGTCCGCCCGCCGGCTGCACCGGGCTCGACCGGGCGGCGTACACGCCCGGCCAGACCTTCGAGGACCCGGACAGCGGCGCCCGCATCGAGGTCCTGAAGAGCGGCCGGGCGGGAGATGTGGTGCGGCTCGGCCGGTGACAACGGCATCATGCTGCCCGCGGGTTTCACCAGCCGGGTGATCGCCCGCTCGGCCGCCGAGCCGCCTCACGTCTTCTCGAAGACCATGCGCAGGACGGTGAAACGGCCCTCGCGCAGGAACCTGAGCGCGGTGCGCTGCTCCCTGATGATGTCGGACACCGCGCCCTCGCCGATGAGTTCCGCTCCCCGTACGCGGTTGGCCTCCGCCGTCTCCAGCCAGCTGCGTACCGTGGCCACGCCGTCCTCAGGGTCGCTGCGCGCCTCCACGACGCGGAACAGGCCGCGGGCGGACTCGATCAGTTCGTCCCGGGTCGGCAGAAAGCACTCGGGGTACACCTTGCGTGACGCGTGCAGGCCCTCGCGTATGTTCGTGACGCCGCTCAGGATGTCCTTGAGGGCGGGGCGTTCACGGGCGGCGCCGTCCTGCTGCGGGGCCAGTCTGCCGGGAGGCAGTACGAGGGAGGCGAGCCAGCCCCGCTCGTTCCAGGCGTTGGCCTGCAGGGACAGCCGGCCGGCCGGGCGCAGCCAGGAGTGGCAGTGCTGGAAGAACTCCCGGTAGCGGCCGATGCGCCGGGCCCGCCACATGGTGTTCCCGGCGCAGTGCTCGATCACCTCGATCGCGATGACGGCGTCGTACGGTCCGTCCGGTTCATGGTCGAACCAGTTCTCGGTCCGGACCTCGCAGCCCGGCCAGTGCTGGTCACGGGCCCATGCGGCCTGGCCAGGGCTCATGGTGATGCCCACCGCGTGCCGGACGTGGTGGGTCTGCACCAGCCGGTGCAGGAGGCTGCCGTATCCGCAGCCGATGTCGAGCACCCGGTCCGCGCCCGCGGCGTGGGCCGCCCCGGCGTGGTGGTCCAGCTTGCGGAGCTGCGCCGATGCGAGGGTGTCGCCCTCCTCCCACATGCCGTAAGAGAAGACCAGCTCGGGGCCCAGCAGCAGCCGGTAGAAGTCACCCGGGGAGTCGTACTGACGAAGGATCGCCTTCGACGAGGTGCCCTTGTACGAGGATTTCCGTTTCGTATCGTGTGCCACCGCACCCACCAGTCCCTTCCGGCCGCGCAGGCCGGACGCTGTCCGTGGCCCCGCGCCTCAGGCGCTCCAGCGCAGCACCGCGCCGAGTCCGCCCGCCGGGCCCTGCATGGTCTCGGGGACCAGCAGTACCTCCGCGTCGCCCGCCGCGGCGGACCGCAGCACGGCGTCGTCCGCGCGCGCCCGCTCGGGCTTGCTGACGCCCATCGCCTGCGCCTGGCCGCGCTGCACCGCGACCTGGTCGACACCGGGCCCGATCCACACGTCGCGGCCCGCGTCGGAGGCGTCCTGCCCGATCAGCAGCGTGCCCACCTGGTGGCTGCGGGCCGCCTCCACGACCGCCGGCACGCCTTCCGCCGCGTCTCCGGGGTTGCTGTCGGCCCCGAGCGCACCGTGCTCGCCGGGGCGGCCGCGGCCGGCGTGGAAGCGGCCGAGGGCCTCTTCCAGGCGGGCCCGGACGTACTGCGAGCGGGCCTCGGCGATCTGCTGGTCGAGCACGCTCCTGGAGGCGCCCGTGGACCTGCTGCCGTTCCTCGCCTCGACGGTGACGGCCCGGATCCGCTCCGGCAACCGGTTGTGCACGGCCCGGCGCTCACGGGAGTCGCCGGTCAGTACGAGGAGCCGGGCGCCGCTCTCCGGCCACTGCCGGGCGAGCTCGCCCGCGATGATGTCGGCGGTCTCGCTCCAGCTGTTCTCGACCTTGTTCCGGTAGTGCCACTCGTACCGGTCCGTGGGGATGCTGCGGTGCCCTCGGCCCCGCCACTCCCTGCCGTGCGCCGTGGCCACGGCCCGGCTGCGCTGGGCGTCGCGCAGCTCCAGATCGGCGCCGGTGCGGTCGATGTACGCGACCAGGCACGCCGGCTCCTCGCCGATCAGGCCGGGAAGCGGGGCGACGTGCGGCAGCAGCGACCAGGTCGCCTCGGTGCGGACCGGGGTCACGCTGAGTGGGATGTCGAGCACGATCTCGGCACCCGCGGCGAACAGGGCCCGTCCGGGAGGCGCCCCGGAGACCGGCTCGTGGGCCAGCCGGTCCGTCACCGCCCGGCACGTGTACGGGTCGGCTCCCGCGTCGATGAGCTGCGAGGCGACGGCGCGCTCGCGGAGCTTCTGCTGCCGCGGCGCGTCCTCCGTCGCGCGCGTGGTGTCGATGTACACCGAGGCCCATGGGCCCAGACGCTCGAAGAGCGGCTTGAGAAAACCGAGTTCCATGATCTCCCCCCGGGTCGGGGACAGTGGGTACTACCAGGTTAGGACGATGTGCGCGCGCCCTCCTTGTGGAGGAAGCGGCGCAGTCGCGCCAGGGGCCAGGTGTTGATCACATCCTCCGCGGTCAGCCAGCCCCGCTGCGCGGTGCCCACGCCGTAGCGCAGGTACTCCAGGTGGAGCGGGGCGTGGGCGTCGGTGTTGACGGCGAACTTCACGCCGTACCGCCTGGCGCGCAGGATGTGCTCGTCGGACAGGTCGAGCCGGTCGGGGTGGGCGTTGATCTCCAGCGCGGTCCCGGTGCGGGCGCACGCGGCGAACACCGCGTCGAGGTCCATGTCGAGGCCCGGCCGCTTGCCGATGATCCGGGTGGTCGGGTGCCCGATGATGTTGACCTCCGGGTTCTCGCAGGCCGCCACGAGCCGGCGGGTCAGCGCCTCGCGTCCCTGGTTGAAGTGCGAGTGCACCGACGCCACACAGAGGTCGAAGTCCCGCAGGAACTCCTGCGGCCAGTCCACCGTGCCGTCCGGGTCGATGTTGAGCTCGGTGCCGTGCAGCAGGCGCATCTTCCGGTGCCTGCCGTCGAGTTCGCGGACCCGCTCCCGCTGGGCCAGCACCTTCTCGTCGGTCATCCGCTGCATGTACAGGTTCGGGGCGTGGTCGGTGATCGCGTAGTAGCGCAGGCCCCGCCGGGCGGCGGCCTGCACCATCTCGTCCAGCGGGGCGAGGCCGTCGGTGAGGTCGGTGTGGGTGTGCAGATCGCCGCGGATGTCCGCCTCCGTGACGAGCTCCGGCAGCTCGCCGCGCAGCCCGGCCGCGACCTCGCCGCGGTCCTCGCGCAGCGTCGGCGGGATCCAGGGCAGACCGAGCCGGGCGTAGACCTCCTCCTCGGTCTGCGAGACGATCTTCTTTCCGCTCTTGGCGTGGAACAGGCCGTACTCGGAGAGCTTCAGCTTGTGGTGCACGGCCATCTCGCGGGTGCGGATGTTGTGTGCCTTGGAACCGGTGAAGTACTGCAGCCCCGCGCCCCAGGAGTCCGGCGGTACGACACGCAGGTCGACCTGGAGGCCCTTGGTGGTGCGGATGGAGGTCTTCTTCGTGCCGTGGGCGATCACCTCGGCCGTGCCCGGCAGCCGTGTGAACGTGTCCATGAACGGGCCGGAGCGGCCCGCCGCCACAAGGATGTCCACGTCCCCGATGGTCTCCCGCATCCGGCGCAGCGACCCGGCGTACGCACAGCTCTCGCAGCCGGGCAGGGCGGACAGCTCGGCGGTGATCTCCTCGGCGATGTCCATGGCGGCGTTGATCGGCACCCGGTCGCCCGCGGCCTGCATCAGGCCGATGCCGTGCAGGATGTTCTCCTCGGTCTTCGGGCCGAAGCCCTTGAGGTCGCGCAGCCGCTCCTCATGGATGGCGTCGAGGAGTTCGGGCACCGAGGCGATGTGCAGGTCCTCGTAGAGCTTCATGGCCTTTCTGGGGCCGAGCGTGGGGATGGCCATCAGCTGGCGCACCCCCGCGGGGATCTTCGCCCTGACGTCCTCCACGGCGGGCATCCGGCCGGTCCGCAGATACTCGATCACCTTGTCGGCGATGGACCTGCCGACGTTCGGGATCTCCCGCAGGCCCTCGGCGTCCAGCTTCGACACATCCGCGTGGTGGCCGCCGATGGCACGTGCGGCCTTCTCGTAGGCGCGGGCCTTGAACGCGTCTCCGCCGGTGATCAGGACGAGGTCCGCGTACTCCTGGAGCAGCGCCTCGACCTCCTCATTGGGCCGGACCACAGGGCCATTTTAGTGCGGGCCCGTGCCGCGGGCCGGTTCTGCCGTTCCGTGGCACGGGCCGGGGACGTACCGCTGTCAGCAGGCCGGGCGCCGGGCGTGGGCGGGATCGAGGGCGTTGCGGACGAGGGTGGTGGCCAGGTTGCTGTAGCTGATGGTGACGTGTTCGCTGAACTCGGCGGCACAGAAGTCCTGGAGCCGGTGGTGGGTGACGTTCGGGGCGGCGGCGAGGTAGGCCGAGGAGCTCGGGGTGACGACCTCGTCGTACCGGCTCATGATCACCGTGTACGTGACGTCCGGATGCGTCTCGCCGCCCGCGTTCAGGTCGTCGAGGAAGTCCGAGCCGGTGGTCTGCTGGCTGCAGGCCGGACAGGCGGTCCGGACGGTCTCCTCGCCGCCGGGGAAGAGGCGGGCGAGGAGGCCGAGGCCCCACAGCGACGTGCCGTGGTTGGTCGGGGAGAGGGCGATGAGCTTGTCCACCTCGGCCGCGCCGCCCAGGTTCTTGAGGTAGTACCGCGGCATCAGGCCGCCCTGGGAGTGCCCCACCAGGTCGACCTTCGCGGCACCGGTGGCGGCCCGGACCCGGCCGACGAAGGCCGCCAGCTGACGTGCCGACGCGGGGATGTCGCCGGTGCCCATCAGCGGCCCTGAGTTTCCGCCGTAGTTGAGGGCGTAGACGCAGTACCCGGCTTCCTTGAGGCGGGGCGCCAGCCCGGCCCAGTTGGCGTACCGGTTCTCGAAGGTGCCGTGGACGAGCACGACGGGACGCGGACGGGCGGCGCTGGGGCGGCAGTTCCAGTCGTTGGCGCCGGTGGGCACGGCCGTGGGGTGGCGCAGGGAGTAGGCGAAGGCGGACAGGAAGTCCTTCTGGGGCGGGCCGACCGGGTCGGCCGTCGTGGTCGGCGCGGGGTCGTGCGCGGCCGGCGTCGCCTGGGTCGTGGCGGCGCCGACGAGGCCGAGACACGCGGCGCCGGCGAGCCCGGTCAGGGCGGAGGTCAAAAGCCGCAGGCGTGGCGCGCGCCGGGATCCGGAGGTGCGCATGGGTGGTCTCCTCTGCCTTGCTCTCGGAAGGGGCGCGGCAGCGGGTCCGTGAATCTTCGTCACAAGGGCGAGACACGGAAGCTACCGGCGCGTAACGTCGGATCCACACTGGTGCCGCGCGCGGAAGCCGTACCAGGAAGAGCCGGCGCGGAGCCGGGAAGGTGTCATCGGCGTGACACGTTTCTCCGGCTCCGCCTCACCACCCGCAGCCCCTCGCGCACCACCGCCCACCGCCCGAGACGGAGTCACCGCGATGGCGTCACCGGTCGAGACGTTCCGGCGTGAGCCCTGGCACGAGCTGCCGCCGGCGCTGGCCGCCCTGATCCGCCCCCGGATCGACGGCATCGTCACCGACATGACCGAGGCGATCCGTGCCGAGGTCTGCGCGTACCGCCGTCCGCTCGACTCCGCCGTCGGCCGCGACCTCACCGAGTCCGTCCGCCGGGCCCTGCGGCAGTTCGCGGAGCTGACCGAGCACCCCGACAGCCCGCAGGACCAGCACATCCGCCACTTCCGGCACCTGGGCCGCATCGAGTTCCTCAACGGCCGTACGACGGACGGCCTCCAGGCCGCCTTCCGGGTCGGCGCGCGGGTCGGCAGCCGGCGGTACGCCGAGATCGTGCACGAGGCATCGCTCCCGGCCGAGATCGTCCTGCCGCTGCACGAAGCGGTGCTGATCCATATCAGCGCCCTGTCCAACGAGTCGGTGAAGGGCTTCCTCGCGGCGCAGCTGCGCTCGGAGGGCGAGGTGAAGCGGGCCCGCCGCACCCTGGCGGACCGGCTTCTGGAGCAGCCCAGAGGGCCGGAGCGGGCACCGCTCGGGCCGCTGGCCGAACGTGCCCGCTGGGCGCTGCCCCGTACGGTCGCCTGCGTGGTGGTCCGGTCGGCGGGCCGGATCTCCGTCGCGGGCGCGGACGACGAACTGCTCCACGCCCACCGGGGGAGTGACGCGGTGCTGATCGTTCCCGAGCCGGAGACGAGCGGACTGGTCGACCGGGTGCGCGGCGCCGCCCGGGGCCGGATGGCCGCCGTGGGCCCGGCCGTCGCCGCACACGAGGCATGGCTCTCGCTGCAGTGCGCCCGCCTCGCCCTCGACCGCCGTGCGGAACTGCCGGCCGCGGCGGAGTCCGGCGGTGAGGTGTTCCTGCACGCCGGTGACGAGCTGGCGGAACTCCACCTGGTCCGGGGCGCGCACATCGGGCACCTGCTCGGCCGGCGGGTGCTGGCGGCGTTCGCGGACATGCCCCGGGGCCGGGCCGTCCGGCTCGCCGAGACCCTGGACGCCCTCCTGATGTCCTGGGGGCGTACCGCACCGGAGGTGGCCCAGGCCCTGGGCATCCATCCGCAGACGGCCCGAAAGCGCCTGCGCCGGCTCGACGAGCTCTTCGGCGACCGGCTCGCCGATCCCCGCTTCCGCTTCGAGGCCCTGCTGGCGCTGCGGACGCACGCGCTGCGCCGGCACGACGGGTGACGGCCGCGGGACGGGTGCCCGGGCGGCGCCTCACCGTCCCTGTGCGGCCCTGACGTTGTCGCCGAAGGTCCAGCCCTTCGAGCCGTCCCAGTTCAGCGACCAGGTCATCAGGCCCTTCAGGCCGTTGTGGTACGTGTTCCAGGCCCGCGTCACCAGGTTCGGCGGCATATGGCCGCCGCCGGCGCCGGGCTGCGCGGGCAGGCCCGGGACCTGCTTGTCGTAGGGCACCCGGATCGTGGTGCCCTGGACGGTCAGGCCCCTGTCGAGGCAGTCGGTCTGCGCGGTGAAGCCCTCGACCGTGCCGGCGGGGTACGAGTCGCCCGCGCAGCCGTACATGCTGCCGTTGTAGTACTGCATGTTCAGCCACCACAGGCGGCCGTTGTCCGCGTACTTCTTCACCACGGGCAGGTAGGCGCCCCAGATCGAGCCGTAGGTCACGCTGCCGCCGGTGACATAGGCCGTCTCGGGGGCCATCGTCAGGCCGAACTCCGGGGGCATCCGGTCGAGTACGCCGTCGATGATGCGGATGAGGTTGGCCTGTGAGGCGGAGAGCCGGTTGATGTCGCCGCTGCCGGTGAGCCCGGTCTCGATGTCGATGTCGATGCCGTCGAAGTGGTACTCCTTCAGGATCGGCACGATCGTTTCGACGAACCGGTCGGCGACGGCGGGGGAGTTGAGGTCGATACCGGCCGACGCTCCGCCGATGGACATCAGGACCGTGAGGCCGTCGGCCTTGGCCCGGCACATTTCGGCCGGCGTCGGCACCTTCACCGTGGCGTCCATCCCGTCCTCCCACAGGACCGTGCCGTCCGCGCGGATGACCGGGAACGCGGTGTTGAGGACGTTGTACCCGTGCTCACGGATACGGGGGTCGGTGACCGGCGTCCAGCCGAAGGGCGGGTGGACGCCGTTCGCCGCACCGTCCCAGTTCTCCCAGTACCCCTGGAGGACCTTGCCCGAGGGCCTCGGCCTGCCCGCGCACGGGTCGTTCCGGGGCGCGCCCGGTGCCGCGGCGGACAGCATCGGCAGGACGCACGCCGTCACCAGGACGGCTCTCAGCAGACGCGAGGGGCGACGACCGGTCATACGGTGCTCCCTTCGAGGGGGCTTCGGTGCGCACGGCGGAGGGCGGTGCGCCCCCTCGTAAGTTGGTCCATACCTGACTGATCGTCAAGAGGTATGGACCAACGGGGAGTTCGCCGGGACGAGCGGCTCGGCTCAGCAGGTGGTGCGGTAGTCGATGTCGGGAAGGTAGGAGCGCCATTCCGAGGGGGAGAGGCCGCCGTCGGCCCGGTCGCAGAGGGTGCGGGTGGCGCGGGCCGGGGCGAGGGGGTGGGTCTGTACGGGGGTGTGGCGGGCGGCGGTGCGCAGGGCTCTGCCGTCCGGGGTGAAGGCCAGGGCGAGGACCGGATCGTCGGGGGCGGTGGGCAGCGGGCCGCCCAGGGGCTGGTGGGAGGCGGTGTCCCACAGCCGCACGGTGCCCTGGTCCCCGGCGGTGGCCAGGGTCTTCCCGTCCGGTGAGAAGGCGAGCGCGGTCACTGCTTCCGGGCCGCCGGACGGGGTGTCGCCGTCGGCTGCGGGCAGTTGGCCCAGCTGACGGCGGGCCCGGCCGTCCCAGACGGTGACCCGGCCCGCGGTGTCCCCGGCGGCCAGGAGACGGCCGTCGGGGCTGAAGGCGACCGCCGTGGCGCCCTCGGCGGTCAGGGGGTGCGGCAGGAGCCGGCGGGTGCGCAGATCGACGAGGCGGGCGGGGTCCGCCGACCCCGCGACGACGGCGACATGGCGGCCGTCGGGGTGGGCCGCCAGCAGTCTGCCGGTGATCCGGCGAATGGTGCGTACGGTGTTCCCGCGGAGGTTCCAGACCCTGATGCTGGTGTCGGTCCGGTCGGCGACCAGCACGGAGTCGCCGTTCGCGGAGAACAGGCCGCTGAGGACGCTGGGTCCGCTGTCGCCCTGCACGGCGCGCGGGATCCGGATCCGGCGGTGTGCGCGCGCGTCCCACAGGTGGAGAGGTCCGCCCGCGGTCAGCGGGGCTCCGTAGGCGAGGCGGCGTCCGTCGGGCCCGAAGGCGAGGAAGGGATCCGGGTCACACCCGGAGCCTTCCCCCTCCGGGTCCGGTCCGGGCTCCGGCGGTGCGCAGCGCACCGCGGGCGGCTCGGCCGACAGGCTGCCGTCGCGGACGTTCAGCAACCGGAAACGGGTGGTGCCCTTGTCGTCGTGGGCCGTGGCCAGATGGCCGGCGTCAGGGCTGAACTGCGCTGCCTGCAAGAGCGCCGAGTCCCGGCCCGCGGGGATGGGGTGGGCGAAGGACAGGGTGCGGATCGCGCCCCCGCCCAGGTAGCGGATGACGCGGTGTCCGGTGTCGATCCGCAGTTGCTGTACGTCCTCGTTGGAGATCGGGTAGCGCAGGACGGGGGAGTCGGGCCGGTCGGTTCGCCAGACGAGGATCTCGTCGCTGTCCTGGCCGGCCAGCACCGTGCCGTCACCGCTCAGCACGGTCCCGGTGAGGCCGGCATGCTTGATCCGCCACCGTGTACGGCCCGAGGCGATGTCCCGTACCTCGGCCTCCCGCCCGTCCTGCCGGAACAGCAGGCCCCGCCCGTCCGGGGCGAACTCCAGGGACTCCGACTGGCACAGGTGCCGCCGCGACAGCGCACGGGGCAGCGGCGCACGTCGTTTCCCGGCCACGTCCCACATCGCCAGGGGGAAGTGCGGCGAACAGACCGCCACATAGCGGTCGTCGGGGCTCACCGCCATCGCGAACATCTCCCCGTCCCGCTGCGGCAGGGTGCGCCGGAAGAGCAGCCGCCGGTGCCGCCAGTCCCACAGCCGGACGGTGTCGTCCCCGTTCAGCAAGGTCTTCCCGGAAGCGCTGAACACCGACGCGGCGGACGCCGACGGGACACGCACCTCGCCCCTCCCGCCGGCACCGCCGTGCACCCGCACGGTCTCGCCGTCCGTCGTCGCCGTCGTCCTGCCGTCCCGCGTGACCGCATCGAGCGTCAGCACCGGGGTGCGCGCGGGGGAGGCCGGGTGCGCCGGAAGTTCCCGGTGCGAGGGGACGTCCCAGCGGCGCAGACGGCCCTTGACGAGGGACACCAGTGTGCGTCCGTCGCCGCTGAGCTGCGTCTCCGCGGCCTCGACACCGTCGGGCAGGGGCATGGCGTCCCGCTCGCGCTGGGAGAGCGCCGCCAGCACCGCGCCGCGGGTCTCGGGCGTCTCGGCGAGCCGCCAGGCGGCCACGCTCAGACGCATGGCGCGTACGGGGTCGGTGGCGCGCAGGCTCGCGGCCACGGAGGCGATACGGCGCGCCTCGGCCTCGCTGTGCTGATCGTCGCGGTCGCGGTGCTGCTGCCAGGCGACGAGACCGGCCATCACGGCGAGTACGCACAGGATGGGAAGCGCCGTCGAGAGGCGGTGCGCGCGGCGGGCGGCGCGGGCCGCCTGATCGTATTCGGCCTGCCGGGCGGCGATCCCGGCGTCGAGAAAGGCCTGCTCCAGGGGGTTGAGCGCGCTGCGCTCCGCGGCGTCGAAGGCCTCCTCGGCCCGCGTCAGCCGGGTGCCCCGGTAGAGGGATCCGGGGCACCCGTCGAGTTCCCGCCATGCGGTGGCGTCGTGGGTCAGCTGCCGGTGCAGACGCAGACGTTCGCGGTCCTCGTCGATCCAGCGGTGCAGCCGTGGCCACGCGGTGAGCAGCGCTTCGTGGGCGAGGGAGACGGTCTCGTCGTCCAGGGTGAGCAGACGGGCCCGGGCCAGCCGGTTGAGGACGGCCTCGCCGTCGGCGCCCGCGGTGGTGCCGGCCGTCTCGAACTCGGTGCGCGGGGTGGGGTGGTGGGTGTCCTGGGTGCCGTTTCCCGGGGCGACCAGGCGCAGCAGGATGCGCCGCGCGAGGGTGGCCTGGGCGGGGGTGAGCTGCTGGTAGGCCTCCTCGGCGGTGCGGGCGATGGCGCCGCGCAGACCACCGGCGGCCTCGTACGCCTGGATGGTCAGCGCCCGCCCTTTGCGGCGGCGCCAGGTCTCCATCAGGGCGTGGGACATCAGCGGCAGGGCGCCGGGTTCGTCCTCGACCTCTTCGATGATGCGGGCGGTCAGTTCCCGTTCGACGATCAGTCCGTGGGCCGTGGCCGGCCGTACGATCGCCGCTCTGAGCTGGTCGCCGCCCATGGGGCCGACCAGCAGGGTGGCCTCCTTCAGGGCCGCGGCCAGGGCGCCGTGTTCGGCGCAGCGGGCGAAGAAGTCGGCACGTACGGCCAGCACCACGCGCAGCCGTCGGCTCTCGTCACGGGCGGTCAGCAGCCGCTGGAGGAAGGCGGCCCGTTCCCCGGGGTCGGCGCAGAGCGTGAACAGCTCCTCGAACTGGTCGACCAGCAGCCAGGTGTCTCCCGGGCCGGGGGCCGGCTCCAGGCGCTCGGCATGGGCGAGGGGGCGCGGGCCGGGAGTGAGGATCCGCACCGCGGCGGGCGCCCGGCCCCCCTGGTCGCCCGGCTCGCGCAGCCGGGGGATGAGGCCCGCGCGCAGCAGCGAGGACTTGCCGCTGCCGGAGGCCCCCACCAACGCGCTGACGCGGTGGCCCCGGGCCAGCTCCGCCAGCTGGGACACCATCTCGTCGCGTCCGAAGAACAGCTCCGCATCGCCCGGTTCGAACCGGGCCAGTCCGCGGTACGGCGGGTCGGTGTCGTCCTGTTCGGGCCGCGGGATACGGGCGAGCTCCCGGTCGGCCTCCTCCCAGCGGTGCTGCCAGTCGTCGGTGTCGCCGTCGCAGGCGCGTACGTACGCCAGGAGCACCGGCAGGGTCGGCAGGCGTTCGCCGGCCGCGGCCTGGGACAGCGTCGCCGCCGAGTAGCCGGCCTGCCGGGCCATCACCCGGTAGGCGGGCGCACCGGCTTCGTCGCGGAGTGTGCGCAATTCATGGGCGAACCGCTGGACGGGACCGTCCTGCGGATCGATCGGATTCTCCGGACGTCCCACTCGCCTTTTCCTCCCCCGACTTCCTCATCTGTCCCCGCCGTCACGATAAGCACCAGGTCAGCGGGCCGCAACGTCGGTCGTACGCCGGCCGGTCACCTCCGAGTCGGCCAAGCCGAATTGATTAGTGCAGCTCAGGCGGGGTGCCAAACAACTCCGCGGCGGTTGAACTTGATCTCGCCGGGCCGCACTCGCCCCGACTCCGGGGCTCGGACGGGCCGGTGCACTTCACCTGATAACTAGTCACAAAGGACACATCATGCGTATACGCAACATCGTCGCCGCCGGCACCGCCGCGGCCGCCCTCTCGCTCGGCGTCGCGCTGCCGGCCTTCGCCGACAGCCACGCCACGGTTGCCGCCCCCCAGGCGGCCGCCCCGCGGCAGAAGGTCGTGGTCTACCAGGACGCCAACTTCAGTAACCGGAGCACGACCTTCACCAAGGACGTTGCGAAGCTGTCGAAGTACGGCTGGAACGACACCATCAGCTCCGCCAGGAACAAGGGCCAGCGCAAGGTCACGTTCTACCAGCACAAGAACCACATGGGTTCCAGCTTCTACCTGGAGCGAGGCCAGTCGGAGGCCCACTTCGGCGACCACCACAACATGAGCGACGCGACCAGCTCCATCAAGTTCGGCTGACAGCAGGTTCCGTCAGCAACCAACTGCTGACGGGCGGGGTGCGGCGCCAGTCGCCGCACCCCGCCCCCTGCCTGCCGCCGCACCCCGCTCCACACGCACCGCGCATCGCACGACGAGAGGCCACCATGTCGCCCTCCCGCGCCCGGGCCACCACGGCGCTCGCACTGCTGCTCCTGGCCACCACCGCCTGCACAGCCGTGGAAAACGAGCCCGCGCCCGCCCCGCACTCCCCGCCTGTGCCCCGGCAGGCCCACCAGCTCCGGCTGCCACTGGACGCCTATGCATCGACCGATGCCGAGACCCACACCGTGGAAGACGCACAGGACATCCTCATGCGCCGGTGCATGAAGGACCTGGGCATGGAGTGGAAGGCCCTGCCCCCGGTGGACGCGCAGGACACCGAGCCGCCGAACCTCCGGCGATACGGAGCCGTCGAGGCGGAAGCCGTCCGCTACGGATACCACCCGCGCCCCGACCCGCCGTCGGTGGCGCGGCGCAACCGGGCCTGGGACGAGCGCGAGGCGCTCCCCGCCGAGGTGCTCCGCGCGGCCTACGGGACCTCCGGAAAGGGCGGCTGCCTCAAGACCGCCCAGCGCCAGCTCGTCGGCGACACCGCCCCACCCGACTACCACGCCTTCAACCAGCTGACCGGCACCGCGCTGGAAACCGCCCGACGGACCCCCGAAGTACGCGGCGCCCTGCGCACATGGCACGCATGCATGGCGAAGGCGGGCTTCGACTACCCGGACCCCTTTGCCGCCGCCGGCAGCGAGCGCTGGGAGACGAACGAGCCCACCGCGACCGAATTCGCCGTAGCCCGCAGAGACGTGTCCTGCCAGAAGTCGGCGAAGCTGGTGAAGATATGGGCGGCGGCCGAGACCCGCATCCAGCGCCGTCTGATACGGCAGCAGGAGAACGCGGGCAGGCTGAAGGAGGCCAAGGCCCGCAAGGACCGCTGGCTGGCGGCCGCACGCCGCGTCCTGAAGCCGTGACGGGCGCCGGCCGGGAGCCCGCTCAGCGATGCACGGGGAGGGTCAGTTCGCCGCCCCGGTAGAAACCTTCCCGTTCCTCGACGACGAAGGGGGCCATGGCCGTGCGCCGGCGCTGCTCCTCGTCGGAGGCACGCCAGGCGTCGCACGCTTCCTTGGAGTCCCAGAACGAGACACCGGTGATCTCGTGCCCGTCCTCCGACCAGTACGCGTAGGCGCGGCGCAGGGCTTTCGGATAGGGATGCGGGCGCCAGGCCCGCTCGAAGTCCTGCAACGTGCCCGGCTTGATGCGACGCGTAGTCACCCAGACGAAGTGCTGCTCCATCGCCGCCTCCTGGTGAACGCTGTTCCGGCGTGCCGGTGCCCTTGCACGCCGCTGGTGCTTCCTCACACCACCGTAGGTCCGGTGCGCCGGTTCCGCCTTCGTTCCCGGCCGGGCGGCAGGTCACCAGGTGGGGCCGAGGCCGAGCAAGTGGTCCCGGACCTGGGTGACGTGCGGGTTCCTGGGCGTACCGGGGCGCTGGACGAGGTAGCCGGTGTTGACGGGCGGGTCGTCGGTCTCGTGGAGGAGGACGAGGGTGCCGGCGGCGAGCGCGTCGAGGCACAGGTAGCGGGGGAGCACCGTGAAGCCGGCGCCCGCGGTGACGGCGGCGAGGACGCCGCGCAGGTCGGGCACGGTGACGGCGGCCCGGCAGTTCAGCCGCTGCTGGAAGACATGGCGCCAGTAGCGGCGGACGATGGGCAGGTCCTCCGCGTAGGTGACCAGTGGCACGCCGTGCAGGGCTACGGGCCCCTCGGCGGCCAGCCGCCCCTGGAGCCGTTCGGCCCAGGCGGGGGCGGCGACCAGGACGAACTCCTCGTCGAGCAGCGGCACGGCGGCCAGCGTCCGGCCGCGCGGCCGGGTGGTGGCGATGACCAGGTCATACCGCCCGGCCCGCAGCTCGGCGAGCAGCGGATCCGTCAGACCCAGGGCGATCCGCAGCTGTATGCCGCCGTCGACGAGCGGTGCCAGGGCCGGCAGCACACGGACGCACAGCAGCTCCGCCGGTCCGGCCAGGTGGACCGGGGCGGGCGGCGGGGCCTGCGCGGCATCGTGTCCGGCGGCCGCCATGAGCGCGTCGAGGGGCCCGGCGACGCGGGCCGCGAGGTCGTGCGCGACCTGCGTCGGGGAGACCCCGCGCGGCAGCCGCTCGAAGAGCTCCCGGTCCGTCTGCCGCTCCAGGGCGCGGATCTGCGTCGTCACCGTCGGCTGGGACAGGCCCAGCACCTGCGCGGCGGCGGTGAAGGAGCCGGAGCGGTAGACGGCGAGGAAGGTGCGCAGCAGGTTCAGATCCGCCGGCTCCGGCCCCGCGGGGGCCGCCTGCGGTGTCACCGCCGTGCCATCGGGATCCTGATGCCTCACGAAGGGAACCCTCCTCATGCGCCCGGCCCTGACCCGTCGGACAGGCCCTGGCGGTGGTCGGCGGCCGTTCGGGTGGCCGGGCGGCCCGTAATGCGCCCTGCGGTGTCAGGCCAGCTTCCCCAGCAGTTCGGCCGCGAGCGGGGCCGCGGAGGCCGGGTTCTGGCCGGTGACCAGGTTGCGGTCGACGACGACCTTCGGGGCCCACGGCTCGCCCTCCCGCACCGCCACGCCGGCCTGCGTCAGCCGGTCCTGGAGCAGCCACTTCGCCTTGTCGGCGAAGCCGGCCTGGGTCTCCTCGGCGTTGGTGAAGGCGGCCACCGCGTAACCGGCGAACGCGTTCGTCCCGTCCTGCCGCTCGGCGGCCAGCAGGGCGGCCGGGCCGTGGCAGACCACGCCCAGCGGCTTGCCGGAGTCCAGGGCGTCGATGAGCAGCCGGCCGGAGACGGGGCTGACGGCCAGGTCCTCCATGGGGCCGTGGCCACCCGGGTAGAAGACGGCCGCGTAGTCGTCCAGGTCCACCGCGTCCAGCGCGATCGGGCGCCGGAGCCCGGTGAACGAGGCCAGGGCGCCCGTGATCTTGTCGGCGCCCTCCTGGCCGCCGTTCACCTCGGGGGCGAGGCTGGCCTCGTCCACGGTGGGGACGGTGCCGCCGGGGGTGGCGACGACGACCTCGTGACCGGCGGCCGTGAACGCCTCGTACGGGGCGACGGCCTCCTCGGCCCAGAAGCCGGTGGGGTGCTTCGTTCCGTCGGCCAGCGTCCAGTGCTCCGCGCCGGTCAGTACGAAAAGGATCTTCGACATGGTGAGTGACTCCCGAGGGTGCGGGCCGGGGGCCGGCCCCGGCGATGCCTCGACGGTAGACCGGTCAGCGATAGGTATCCAATGAGGAATCCCATGCCTGGTATCGGGATTCCAATGGCTCGGCCGCCGGGTCTCAGAGGGCCGGGCAGGTGTCCTTCGCGCCGTCGCGGTAGGTGCGGTAGAGGGGCGGCGGGCTCTGGTCGCCGGTGCGGGCCGGCGCCGGGTACTCCACGACGGGGACGGGTTTGCACACGGCCCACTGGTCGTTCTTCCCCGGCCCCTCGAACCCGTAGGTGCCCGCGGCACCGACCAGACAGGAGCTGCAGCTGTCGCCGGCGATGGTCGGAATGATGAGGGTGTTGTAGACGTCGTCCTTGGTGGGGATGCGCACGGCCTCCGGGGTCTGTGTGCCGCCCTCGTTGATCTCGGCGAAGGTGCGGTCCACGGCGTCGGCGAGCAGCGTGAAGGCGTCGTGGTACATCACGGCGTAGCCGTCGTCGAGCGGCTTGGTGCCCAGCTCGTACTGCTCGTCGAGCTCCTCGAACCGGTCGAGGAAGCGCCCGAGCGCCTTCGCGGGCTTGCTCGTCCCGCCCCACCAGGCCGGATCGACGGAGGAGGCGTCGACGAGGGTGGCCTGCGCCTCGTTCAGCCAGCGCGTGGGCGCGTCCGCGGTGAGGGTGGGCTCCAGGCCGATGCCGACCTTCAGGATGCGCAGCTTCGTGGTGCGCCCGCAGCCGCCCTCCTGCGCCAGGCGCTCGATGAACGCGGGCAGATCCTGGTCGCGGCCGGCGAAGAAGACGGTGTCGGACTTCTCGGTGCAGATCTTCTGCACGGCATCGGTGAACCGCTGCGGAATGCCCTTGTCGGTGCCCGACGAGCCGGTGAAGTTCGAATGGTGGTTGGCCAGGTCGTACGCCGTGCCGAAGTGCTTCTCGAAGACGGCGCGCAGATTCTTCGAGTACACGTCCTCCTCGCGGTTGTCCCAGACCACGAACCCCTTGTGCTTGCCGGGCTTCGTCTTCAGATACAGCGCGAGGGCACGGGCGAACTGGTCGTTGTTCGGCGAGGTCTTGAAGAAGTACCGGGAGTTCATGGTGGCCGCGGTGATCACCGGCCCGACGGTCGGGATACGGCGCGCGCTCAGAGCGGCGATCGTCGCCCGCGTCTCCGGCGTACTGCTCGGGATGCCGGTCACCCCGACCAGCGGCGCCCGGGCATCCCCGGCCAGTTCGGCGAGCCGGTCGACGACGGGCCGCCACGCGTCGAGGTTCCGGCCGTCGGGCGCGAGCAGCAGCTGGTAGTGCGGTCCGCCGAGCCGGTTGGCCTGCCGCTGCGCGGCCAGCGCACCGGCCAGCCCGCGGCGGATCATGTCCGTCGTCATCGCACTGTGGTCGTCCGCGGTGAAGGGCATCATCAGCGCGATCCGCACATACGGGATCCTCGGACCGCTCCGGGGGGACTCCCAGCCCTGCCGCACCCGGGCGTTCTCGTCCGCCACCGCCTCGATCAGCCCGGCGAGGGCCGGGTCCGCCTCGAAGGCGCCCGCGGTGACGCCCACACAGTCTCCGCCGACGTCCTGGAGATCGGCACCGCACCGTCCCGGACCCCGCACCATGCGGACGCCGAGGACGATCACCAGGGTGGTCAGCACACCGATGCCGAAGGCGGCCAGCCACTCGACCGGCCCCCACTCACGGGGATGACGTCGGAACAGACGGACCAGCATGCTTCCTCACTGACCGGGGAGGGGGAAGGGGCGCTTCTTCCGGGCAGCCGCAGGCCAGCTGCGGGCGGCCTGGCCGAGGACGGCGTGCCAGGACGGGTGCCGCGGCGAGAGGTACGCCAGCTCCTCGCCGACCGCCTTGCACATATCGGGGTCCGGCTCGGCGTGCGGCTCGGACACCTGCCACAGGGCGTGCAGCAGCCGGTTGACGCAGCGCTCGACCGGTTCCGCGTACCGGGCGTCGTGCGCGCCGAGCGCGATCTGCATGCGGACGTCGGACCACTCGCCGGCGGGCGGGGTGGGCGCGGTGGCGGCGTACTGCAGACACCGCAGCCAGTGCGCGGCCGCCTGCTCGTCCTGCTCCGACTGGAACTCCTCGGCCAGCGTCGCCACCACCATCTCGGCGTTCCCGGCCGCGAGCGTGTGCCGCAGCGCATCCGCCTCCCCGCTCTCACCGCGCTGGGTGTGGTGCATCCGCAGGAAGCGGTGGATCTCCTGCCAGCCGCGGACGTCATCGGCCCCGCGCGAGGTGCGGCGCGCCTCGTGCACCAGCAGCGTCTGCAGCAGGGCGTCGGTGACCAACGGCCGGTCCGGGCGGGTCAGTTGCTGCCACTGCTGCTCTTCGAGGTAGTCGGTGGCGGAGTTGGCGGGCAGCTGATCGGGGCCCTGCAGCCGCAGATGGGCGGCGAGCGCCTCGGCCGCCGTGGCGTCGCGGGCGAGCGAGAGCAGGGTCAGCCGGTCGCGCTGGCGGCGGTCCGGGAGCAGCCGCTCCAGGAGCGCTTCGGTGACGGGGCGGCCGTCCGGCGTGGTCAGTTCGAGGAGGTCGCGCGGTGCCACGCTGCCGCCCTGCTCCGTCGCGTCCAGGACTGCCGCGCACAGCACGGTGGTCGCCGCGGGGTGCCCGCCGGTCAGGGAGTGCACGGCGGAGGCCAGATACGGGTGGAGCGGCCGGGCGGGCCGCTGCGGCACCAGAAGGGGCAGGATGTCGTCCCGGCTCAGCGGGGTGAGCGGGACGGCGAGCAGTCCGGCGGACGGGGCGAGTCCCCGGCGCTCCCAGCCGGAGGACTTCACCAGGTCGGGCAGGCTCCGGCGGACCGCGTCGGTCGCGTTCTCCGGTAACGCGCCGAGCCGGGTGGCCACGACGACGAGCTCCTCGCGGTCGGGGCGGCCGGGCCGCGCGCGGTGTTCCAGGAGCAGTTCGAGAAAGTTCTGGCCCGCGGCGCAGTGCGCGTCGTCCAGCAGGACGAGCGGCCAGGGTTCACGGTTCCAGCGCTGCAGCCTGCCGTACGAGGCGGCGACATCGTGCAGGAAGGCGGCCATCAGGCTCTGCTCGGCCGCGTGCCGGTAGTCGCCGCCCTGCTGGAACCACTCCCCGAGGAGCACCAGCGGATTCTGGCCCTCCGCGCCCTGCGGAAAGCGCCGCCGGTACCACTCCGCCGCCGCCGTCGGCCGGTACCGGTCGGTGTACTCCGCCACCACGGCGGCGGTGACCGCGGCGTGGCTCTCCACCGCGTCGACGGCGTCCTCCAGGCGTCCTTCGACGGCGGTCGCCCAGGCCTGCCGCAGCACGTTCTCGTTGCCGGTGGCGAGATGGCAGGCGCGCAGCAGCCGGGCGTGGCGCAGGCAGGCCGCGTCCCGCTGCTCTTCGTTGCCGTGCCGCCACCCGGAGACCGCGAACAGCCCGGGCGCCAGCACGGGGAAGCGCCGGCGCAGCTCCGGTGCGAGCCCGCACACCAGCTCCGTGAGGATCTCGACGAACGTCGAGGCGACGGCCGTCCCGCCCTCCCGGACGGGCCGCGGAGCGGCGGATTCCGCGGGGACCGCCCGGACGTGGGCGACCGGCAGCCGGCCCTCGTAGCGGGCCGCCAGTTCCCGCAGGGCGGCGCTGCGGCCCATGCCGTGGTGTCCCGTCAGCAGTACCACCGGCAGATCGCCCGGGTGCTCCCGGGGCGCACGGGACCTCTCGTCGTACGCCAGGCCCGTGAGCCGGGGGATGAGCGAGCGCAGCAGCGGGTCCCGGCCATAGAGGGGTGACCCTTCCGAAATGCGCATCTGGCTGCGTCCCGCCTCCGTCGTCCGTCGCCGCCCGGCAGCCGCAACCTCGGAGGCGGGCGGCACCGTTCCCCCGAGAATTTCAGCCGCTTGACATCCGTACCAACTACGCCTGGAGTCATAGAACTTACAGGCGCCGCAAACCTCCCGCCAGGCGAATGCCACACTGTGTCACCCGCTTGTGACCGGCGGGCCCGGGGGCGCACGCGGGGCGGGATGTGCCGCCGCTGTGCCGCGTCAGGGGTGCGGGTAGATGTCGAGCTCGACGCTCTCGGGCAGCGCGTCCGCCCCGCGGACCTCACCGGGGTAGGCGAGCCGGACCCGGCGCAGCCGGCGCAGGCCGGCCAGGGAAGCGAGATCCAGCTCCGCGACCTGCGACAGATGGATCTCCTCCAGTCCCGGAAGGCGCAGCGCGATCCGCCGCAGCGGTACCGCCGAACCGGCCCTGGCCCGCACGTCCAGGTGGGTGACCTGGGGGATCTGGGTGCGCGGGGCGAACAGCAGCATGCTCAGCTGCTGCGGGGAGAGGGTCAGCTTGCGCAGATTCGGCAACTCCCCGATGAGCGAGCCCCATTCGTCGGGCGTCAGGCGCTCGCTCGCGTCCTGCAGCCGCAGCTCCTCAAGCCCCCGGCACGCCACGATGCCCCCCATCTGGGCCGCCGCCGGCGGCAGGGACAGCAGACGCAGCTCGGCGGCGCGCGGCAGGTCGGGCAGACCGCGCCAGGGCACCTCCGGCCCCACGAGGAGTCCCTCCAGCCGCGGGCAGTCCGCCAGCTTCAGCAGCGGCTCGAACTGGGGGAGATCCCGCAGCTCCAGTCGTTGCAGCCGCGGCAGCCGGGTCAGCGGCCCGGGGTCCTTCACATTCCGGCAGCCCTGCAGGACGAGCGTTTCGAGCCCGGGGTAGGCCAGGAGCAGATCGAGATCCTCCAGCTGCAGGGTGTTGCGCAGCCGCAGCTCGCGCAGCCGGCGCGGATCGAGCGCGGCGCGGATCTCCTCGGGGCTGAAGTCGCCGTGGACGCCCACCCGCTGGTACCCCGACATGGTGCGCAGGGCGTCCAGCTCGGCGCGGGAGCGCACCGTGACCGCCTCTTCCGGGGCGGCTTCGAGGAGGGGGCGCACGATCTCCTCGGCGTACACATCCGTGTCGAACCGGTCCCAGTGGCCCAGGAGCTGAGCGCGTACGGCGGGCTGGTCGGTCCTCAGGAACTCCCGGAGCCTCGGGATGGCGGCGTCCCCGCCGATCTGGCATATCGCGTGGACGGTGGCCAGCTCCTCGTCGCCCGCCAGATCCTTCGCCCGGGGCAGCAGGCCCAGCAGGAGCGGGCCGGTGCGCGCCAGCGACCTGGCCTCGCGCAGACTGCGCGGCGGGACCAGCCGCGCGGCCCGGTCCTCGATGGCCTCGCGCACCGTCGGCTCCAGGCGGGTGGCCTGCTCCAGCGAAGCGAGCGCGAGGAGCCGCAGCCTGGCCTGCACCGCGGCGTCCTTCTCCCGGTCGCCCCGCTCACGCAGACGGGTCAGCAGGTCGGCGCGCTCTTGGTGCCGGGCCTGTGCGACGGCCATTTGCACCACGTCCTCCCACTGGTCCAAATGTGCGTTGTTCACCAGCATGCCCATATCGCGTTCCTCCAGCACGGCCTTGGCGCCCAGAAAGTCCTGGAAGGTCCGGTGGATGAAGTCCACCGCGCCGGTGGCGGGTTCGCGCAGCAGTCCGGACCGCTCCAAGAGGAGCTGCAGCGTCTCCTCCGCCGTCCCGACCTCGGCGAGGCGCGGCACCGAGGGCTGCAGCCGCCGCACCACGTCCACCGCGTCCGGCCAGTCCAGCTGCGTACGCTCGTTGCGGATCAGCCAGTAGGCGAGCTTCTGGAGCGGCTCGGTGGCCGCCTTCTCGTCCAGCGCCGGCTTGCGGCGTCCGTACACCTCGCGCTCCAGGTCGCGGCGTTCCAGCAGCATGGAGAGCGCCGCCTCGTAGAGGGAGGCGCGGCCCTGGGGCAGAAAGCCGCGGCGTTCGCGGTGCAGTGCGCAGATCAGGCCGCACATCAGCGGGTTGGTCGCCAGCCGGCTCAGCTCGGGGCTGCTGCGCAGCGACAGCGTGAGCGATTCGCCGAGCTCCGCCGAGGCCCCCGCGGCCGTGTGCCAGCGCCGGATGAACTGCTTCATGTCGGCGGGCCGCATCGCGGTCAGCGCGAACTCCCGGAAGCCCTCGCGCCCCAGCCAGTTCCGTTCCAGGGCCGACGGCCGGGAGGTGAGCAGCCACAGATTGCCGGGGAAGACCGCCAGCAGCTTCCTGATCCAGGCCCGCGCCCGCGTCCGGTCGTCCTTGGGGATCTCGTCGGCGCCGTCGATCAGCAGCACACCGCGGCCGTGCTGCAGCACCCGCGCCGCCCACCCCTCGGGCTGGGTGCCCACCAGCGGACAGCCGATCCACCGCAGGAAGTCCTCGGGCATCGGCAGCTCGGCGTCCTTGCGCGCCAGGGTGCGCAGCGGCAGCACGAAGGGGACGCGTCCCAGCAGCTGCGACAGGCGGCCGGGCACCCGCTCCTGCTGCGCCGTGGTGAGCGCCAGCCACTGCACCAGGGTCGTCTTGCCGGTGCCCGCGACCCCGCGCAGCAGCACCCGGTCGTGGCTGGTGAGCACCGCGTCGGCGGGGCCCGCGGCCCGCTCGGCCTCCGCGTCCCGGTCGGTGCCCGGCTCGCCGTTCGCCACCGGAATCGGCTCGGACCCGGCGCGGTACGGCATGGCCTCCAGGCTCAGATACGCGGCCTCCAACGGCCAGTCCTGGCCGTCGGGTTCGCGTAAGTCGACGCCGTAGATCGTGAGCCGGCCGTGGCACTCGACGATGTAGCGCGCGTACTCCTCCTCGAACTGCGCGTCCTGCCGGCTGATGTCCGGCAGCCGCTGCAGAATTCGGTCCAGCTTCTCGCTCTGCTCGCGGATCTCGCGGCTCTGCTCGATCTGCGAGCGGGCCGCGAACCCTGGCTGCTGGCTGAAGAAGCGCACCAGATGGACGCAGGCCGTCTCCAGGAGCCGGTCGTGGAAGCGGGCGGCGTCGTCGCTCAGGAGCCGTCGCGTGCTGGGGCCCGCGCTCCGGGACAGCTCCGCGGCCAGCCGCTCCGGGCCGAGCGCGAAGGCCTGGACGTCGTCCATGTCGAGGTCGCCCAGCGCGTGCAGGGTGCGGGTCAGCGCCTGCCCGACGGCGTCGTGCTCGTCGGCGCCGACCGGCGGGTCGTGCGGCCCGGCGGCCCGCACGGCGCGGCGGACCAGCTCGCGGGCGAGCTTGTGCAGATCGTCCTCGGTGAGGGTGCGGTGCTCCTTGGCGAACGACACCAGCCGCCGGATCGGAATCGGACGGTCGCCGAACTCCGCCCCCGGCACCTTCGAGGGCGGCAGCAGCAGTCGCTTGAGCAGCGGTACGACCACCGACGACGCGATCCGCAGCCCCACCGTGCCGCCGTCCACAGCAGCCCTCCCTCACCAGCGCCGCGCACCCGAGCCGGGTCCGCGGCCCCCCGAACCGTCCTTCACCTTATCGGCGCACGCCCGTCTCGCGTCAGGGCGCGCGCACCGCCGCCGCGCTGCGCCCAGCGCCGCCGCACCTGTACTACGCCGGCCGTGCCGCGCCCGGTTCCCCCTGAGACCCACGCGAGGGTCTATTTTTCCTTCTGCTTCTCCTCGACGCCCAGCGAGATGAAGTCGTAGTCGCCGTATACGGCGGAGGTGTAGACGTTGGTCAGCCCGGGGCTGCGCCAGGTGACCTTCTTCGTGTAGACGAAGGGCAGGTAGTAGGCCGCCTTGGCGACTTGCTGGTTCACCCGCTTGTAGGAGGCGCCGGACGATTCCGGGTGGGTGAGGGCCGCGTCGAGGGCCTTGTCGACAACGGGATCGTCGACCTCGGCGACATTGACGTTGCCGCTCCGCCTGAGGGCGCGGCTGTCGGCCAGCGGCTGCCAGAACGTCTGCCCGGTGGGGAAGTCGGCGCCCCAGCGCCCGATGACGATGCCGTAGCCCTTCTGCTTCACGACGTTCGGCGAGCCGGTGATGTCGAGGATGCGCGCCCCGTCGACTTGATCGACCGTGGCCGTGATACCGGCCCTTTCCAGCGATTCCTGCAGGGACGTGGCGGCGTCCACCTCTGCCGGCACGTTGTTGCGCACCGCGATCTTCGTGGTGAATCCGTACGGCCGCCCGCAGTCCTTCAACTCCTTCTGCGCCTTGGTGATATCCGCCTTGCCGCCGTTCTCGCGCACGCCGTACGGGTCGAACGCGGCGTCCGAGCCCTGGAGTCCCGGCGGAGACAGATTCGGCGCGAGGTCACCGGCCGCGGGACCTCCGAGGGCGCTCTGCAGCGCCTTGCGGTCGGCCGCGTAGACGACGGCCTTGCGGCAGTGGACGTTGTCCATCGGTGCGACCGACTGCGGAAAGGCCGCGTAACGGACGGAGCCGGTAAGGGGATTGTCGAGGTTCTGCTTCTGTGCGGCAGTGCGCATCGCTTTGGCGCTGTTCGGCGGGCCGAGGCCTCCGGTGCCGAGGGCCAGGTGGTACTGGCCGGCAAGCAGGGCGGCGTCCGCGGCGTTCGCATCACTGAAGAAACTGACCGTGATCTTGTCCGGAAGCGCGGTGCGCAGGGGATCGGAGGGTTTCTTCCACTGCGTGTTGCGGACCAGCTCCAGCGATTTCTTCGGCGTGTAGGAACGGAACCGGTACGGACCGCTGGAGAACGGGAGGAGGCCGTACTTCGCTCTGGTGTCCTTCTCCCGCTTCACCGGCGAGGCCGCGACCATGGCCAGCAACTGCTCGAATTCGCCGTTGGGCCTGGGCAGTCGGAAGACGATGGTCCGCGGGTCGGGTGTCCGGATCGTCTTCAGCCCCGTTTCGTCCCGGGACTCGTCCTCGTACGGACCCTTGTAGGCGTGCTGCGGGTCGAGCGCCTGCTGGAGGTAGACCGGGCCACCGGGCAGGACGTCCTGCGCCCAGATCCGCTCGATGCCGTACTTGACGTCCTGGGACGTGAGGGGGGAGCCGTCCTCCCAGGTGACCCCCTTGCGCAGGGTGTAGGTGTAGGTCCGGCCGCCGTCGGAGACCTTGGCCCTGTCGGTCGCCAGATCCGGTGTGAGCGCGGTGCCCTTGGTTCCCGGCTTGGCCGCGTACGTCACCAGCTGGCGGGTGTAGTAGCGGGCGAAGTTCCATGCGGATCCGGTGTAGCTGCGCTGCGGATCCCAGGAGTCGGTGTCCGTGCCGGCGAACCTGAGCGTTCCGCCGGCGGCGGTCGATGCGTTGACCACGCCTTTGGTCGCGGCGTTGTACGTGGCGGCGCCGGTGCCGCCGCCGGTGCCGTCGGGCTCGTCCGGCAGCCAGTTGAGGACGGCCGGGACGCCCGCCACCAGCAGCACCGCCAGCGACGCCACCCCGATCGTGATCCGGGGCGAGCGGGCCCTGCGGAGGTACGGGGAGGAGGCCGTTGCGGGCCGCGGGTCCCCGGTGCCGGGCACGGGCCGCGGGGCCACGGCGGGCGGCGGCAGGACGGGGGCCCGGACGGGCTCCTCCTCCGCCGGGGCGGGAGGAGGCTCCGCCGCCGGGGCGGGACGAGGCTCCGGTGGGGCGGGACGAGGCTCCGGCGGGGCGGGAGGAGGGTCCGGCGGAGGCGGCGGTGCCTCGTGGTCCTGCGCGTCCCGTCCCCCGGGCAGGTGCGCGCGGTTGCGGACCAGCGCGATCAACCCGCCCGTGTTGCGGTTGCGCTGCTGGGGGAGCGGTCTGCCCTTGGCGGCCAGCGTGCCGTGCAGATGCCGGAACAGGGTGTGCATGTCCAGCAGCGGCGGACCGTCCTCGATGCCCTCGGACAGCAGCGTGATCAACTCGCCGGTGAAGGCGGTGAACTCCTCACCGGGAGGGGACAGCGCCGTGCGGGTCTCCGCGGAGGCCGCCATCAGGCAGGTGCCCTCGATGAGAGCGCGGTCGGCGACCTGATCGGTGCCGGACATCCCGCCCAGCAGCGCCCGGCCGCTGTAACAGCAGTCCAGAATCACCACCTTGCGCCGGGCCCTGATCCGCGGATCGAGCATCGCCCGGCGCACCCACTCGTACGGCAAGGCGCTGTAGAGCCGCCTCTGGTCCGAACCGGGCAGCGCCAGATACAGCTCGTCGCTGTACGGGTCGGTGAGACCGTGGCCCGCGTAGTAGACGACCAGGGTGTCCGTGGTCTGCAGGGCGACGCCGTGCAGGGTGTCGAGCACCGCCGCGGCGCTCGTCGGCTGGGACAGCAGGACGCAGTGCGCATCCGGCAGGCCCCACAGCGCCGCATCGGTGAACGCCCGCTTGAGCCCGGCCAGATTGCGTGCGACGGCGGGCAGGTCCGTCAGCTGCTCGTAATCGTGGACGCCGATCAGCAGCGCCCGCGAGGAGGCGGGGTCGGGCAGGGCCGTCACCGCTGCTGATCCGTCCCGGCTCCGCCGGCCGGTGCCTGCGGTTCGCCCAGGGCGTCGACGATGCGGCGTACGGTCTCCGGAGAGCCGTCCTCGACGGTGACCGTGACCCCGTCGCGTTCGATCCGTACGGCGGGAGCCGAGGGGCGGGCCGCCCGCCAGGTGGCGCACGCCACCGCCAGGCTGCCGAGGGCGATGCCGTGGGTGACCACCGCATTGATCACCTCGAAGGCGCCGCCCATCGCACCGGGCCGGGCCGGCCCCGTCCCCAGCGAGACCTCGGCCTGCTGTGCCACATCCGGATCCTGGATCAGCCAGCGGTACAACGACGCCAGGGAACCCGTCGCCGGCGTGAGCTCCGCGCCGTCCCCGTCCACGATGATCTCGACCCGCACCCTTGCGCCCTCCCCCGGGCCCGCAGCTCGCACGGGACCCCCAACAGGAGTGCCCATGCTAGCCAGTTGGCCAGGAGCGAGCAGCGTTTCTCCTGGGGCGGGCCGGGCCTGCCGGACCTGTCCGACGGTGCCGCCACCCGCCCCTGCGAGCCGGGCCGTTCGGGCCGTTGTGCCGTTCCCCGGCTACGGGATCAGGGAGTTGTACACCTCGGCCACCGTGGAGTCGAACGGCGGGGCCCCGAGTTCCTGGGCGGCGGGGTGGACCGACTGCTCCAGGAAGCGCCGGAACTGCTCCTCCGACTGCCATACCTCGATGACCTGCCAGCCGGTCGTCCGGCCGGGTGCCGCGACATGGGCGATGAGGCCGGCGGGCGGATTCGTACGGTCCGGGACCACCAGGTCGAAGGTCATCTGGTAGAGCGCCTGGCTCCAGTCCGCCCCCTCGTGGTGTACCAGCACTGCCATCTCGGTGCCTCTCTTCGGGTGTGCCCGTGGTCATGAGCGAAGGCGGCCTGCGCGTGAGGCTATCTCCGCGTGCGGGCGCCGGCGAGCGGTGGCGAGGGCTGCTGGGCCGTCCGGGGGAACGGGCGCTCACGCATCCGTCGGGGCGGCCGCGCGACGCCGGCGCGCCACCTGGCCCAGGACGAGGTCCACGGCCAGGAACCCCAGCAGGGAGCTGCCGAGCAGCGGCACCGCCCAGCCCACCGCCGCCACGACCAGCGCGAGCGGAACCAGCACGGGCAGCGGCACCTGCCGCCACGCCCCGCGCGGAACGGGACGTCCCAGGGAAAGGGCGCGGTCGCGGGTGGGGCGGCGCTGCCACCACATCCGGTATCCGCAGACGATCAGAAAGATCAGCGCGAGGGCGAGCAGGGCCAGGGCGATCTGGTTGGCGAGGCCGAACAGGGTGCCGCTGTGCAGGTCGATGCCGTAGCGGGTGAGTTTGGCCAGGAGCGGGTAGTCGGCGAATCGCGAGACGTCGGTGACCTCCCCCGTGGCCGGGGCCACGGCGACCGCGTCCTGCTTCTCGGGCCAGCTGCGCTGGACCTGCTTGACGACGTAGGCCGGGGCCTCGTCCGTCGGCAGCACGATCTCGACGGGGTCGGACAGCCCCTCGGCGCGGGCCGCCGCGAGCACCTTGTCGACGCCCACGTCCGAAGCCGCGGCAGCGCCCGGCTTCCCGCCCTCCGCGCCGTCCGTCCCCGGCATGCCGTGCGTCCCTGCCGCGCCGTGCCCGGCGTGGTCCGCGGCCACGGCCGTCGAGACGGTCGGGGTCGCCTGCCCCAGCGCCTCCCGGAACGCGTCGATGTGCCCACCGGCGTACGCGGACCAGGTCAGACCGGTGGCGGAGAGGAAGAACAGGCCGGTCGCCGCCCATACGCCGACCGCGCCGTGCCAGGTGAGCGTCTTGCGGCGCCCGGTGGCGGTACGGTCCGGCAGCGTGAGGGCCCGCAGCTTGCGCCGCGTACGCAGCGCCGCCCCCGTGCGGCCGATCCACAGCGCGAGGCCGCCCCCGGCGACCACCCACAGCCAGCTGGCGGCCAGTTCGCTGTAGAGCCGGCCGTTCTCGCCCAGATGAAGATCGCGGTGGAGACCGTCGAGCCAGGTGCGCAGCGGCAGCGCCCCGCCGGCGCCGTATGTCGCCAGTGCACCCCGGACGTCGCCGGTGTACGGGTCGACGAAGACGGCGAGCTGGCGGTCGTCGGGCATGCCCGGTACGCCGGAGAGCAGGACCCGGGTCGTCTCCCCGGGACGCGGGGCCGGGCGTACGGCGGCGAGCGTGCCGTCCGGGTGCGCCTCGCGGGCTTTGGCGACCTGTTGTGACAGCGGCAGCTCGCCGGTGCCGACGGGAACGCTCAACTCATGTGCGTAGACGAGCTTCTCCGCCTGGAACGAGGCGGCGTACAGCAGCCCGGTGAGAGCGCTGACGAGGAGGAACGGCGCGATGAGCACACCGGCGTAGAAGTGCAGGCGCAGCACCAGCGGGCGGAGGGCCGCCCATCCGGTCCGCCGGGCCGGCGTCCGCTGCTCGCCGGGGTCGACGACGGTGTCCGGGGCCTCGCCGGCCTCGTCTGTTGCCAGGGGTTCTTCCGTGGGCACGCGGGTGTCCCTCCGTTCGGCGTGGTCTCGAAGGTGACGCGGCACCGGCCCGCTGCCGTGCCGTTCAGGCAGTCGGACGCGGTGAGTGATGAGTTCCGGAAGCGGCATGTGATCTGAGTCACATCTGCGTTCGCCGGGGCGCATGGCGGCGCAAATGCGCCCTGCGCTCACCCTCCCGGAGTGTCCGAAGGGGATGGCACGATGTCCGCCATGACGCCCGGGTCGGTTTTACGCGCCGTACGCACCGCGGTGTTCGCGGTCGTGTGCGTGACGACCGCGGCCCTGGGGCACGCCCTGATGTCCGCGCGGCCGCTGCCCTGGTGGGCGCTGGGCGCCGCGTTCGGCGTCACGGGCGCGGTGGCGTGGTGGCTCGCCGGGCGGGAACGCGGCGCCCCGGCCGTCATCGGTGCCACGGTCGTCGCCCAGCTCGGGCTGCACTCCCTGTTCGGCCTGGCGCAGGCGTCGACTCCCACGGTGATGCGCGGTGTGCACGGCGCGGCGCACATGGCCGACATGGCTCATCTGTCCGCCGTCTCCAGCGGTTTGGGTCCGGGTGCGGGCATGGGAATCGGCCAGATGGAGTTGGCTCGTTCCGGCCATGGGTCGCTCGGTATGTTCCTCGCCCATGCCGTGGCCGCGCTGGTGTGCGGGGTGTGGCTGTGGCGCGGCGAGACCGCCGCGTGCCGGCTCGCCCGCAGTGTGGCCGCGGTGCTGTTCGCGCCGCTGCTGCTGGTCCTGACGGCGCTGGTCCTGACCGGCCGGACGCTGCCCGCCCGCCCGGTGGCCGACGGCGGCCGTCCGGTACGTCTGCGCGGGGTGCGCCTGCAGTACACCGTCTCCCGCAGGGGTCCACCGGCGCCCTCGCCCTGCTGCTGACCGCCCGTCACGAGTTCGGTGACGCGCGGAGTACCGGCGTGACCGCGCGGCCGTCCCCCTCACTCCTGGTGAGCTCTGCCGCTTCCCGCGCCGGCCTCTGGCCATACGGCCCTCCGGCCTGCCCGCGGACGGACGTGCGCGCACGCACCCCCCTTGCGCCGTGCGCCTGTTGACCTCGCTCCGGCCTGCGCGCGGGCGCGCGGAGTGCCGCTCACCGACGGGGGCGTGCCATGCCTCGGTGCGGCCCCGCACCTCCGAAGGACGTGTGGCGATGATTCCTGCCCATGCCGGTACGGCCCGTGGCGAGCGGACCGCCGTCGACGACGCGCAGCTGACCGCCTTGGCGCTGGCCGCGCGGGGTGGCGACCCCGATGCCGTCGAGCGCTTCATACGCGCCTCCCACCGCGATGTATGGCGATTCGTCGCCTACTTGAGCGGCGATGCGAACGGGGCCGACGATCTGGCCCAGGAGACTTGTCTGCGTGCCCTCACCGGCCTGCCGAGGTTCGCCGGGCGCTCCTCCGCCCGTACCTGGTTGCTGTCCATCGCCCGCCGGGTGGTGGTCGACCGCCACCGCTCCGCCGCGGCCCGCCCGCGCATCGCCGACGTCGACGACTGGCAGGCGGCCGCGGAACACCGGCAGCCGAGCGGGCTGCCGGGATTCGACGACGGCCTGGCGCTGGGCGAGCTGCTCGACGCGCTCGACGGCGAGCGCCGCGAGGCGTTCGTCCTCACCCAGCTCGTCGGGATGTCCTACGAGGACGCCGCGGCGGTGGTCGGCTGCCCCGTCGGCACCGTGCGCTCCCGGGTGGCCCGCGCCCGCGCCGACCTCGCCGGCTGGCTGAGGTCCGCCGAGGCCTCCGCCCGGAGCGCGCGCGGAGCTGTGGCCTAGCCGGTTCGCCTGTTGGAGGGCGGGGTGTCGCCCGTCCGCGGCCGGTCGCGGGCGTGGCGACCACGGAGAGACACTAATGGAAATGACATCCATTACTGAACTCGGTTAGGGTGAGGGCCGCGGATCGATGCCGAGGAGGGCGAGGAGGAGCTGTGCCGCCGGCGATGTTGCAGGTACGGAAGACCGTCCATGCGCTCGTGACCCTGATCTCGGGGGCGGGGGAGTGAGGGCGGGGGCGGGGTGATGCCGGGACCGGGTGTGTTCACAGGTTGTTAACCCGCCGCCGCCAGCACCTCGTTAAACTTATGAACGGACATTGGCCGAGTATGGCCGTCAACATCCATACCGTACGACCCGTTGTGCAGCCCGACTCTCTGTGAGGAGCCGAGTAGTGACACGAGCCAGAACGGTCCAGGCGCTCCTGGGGATGCTGACCGCTGCCCTGCTGGTCCTGCAGCTGTTCGCGCAGGGGGCCCGGGGCGCACAGGCCCACGCGGCCGAACCCACGGGCCTCAAGGCGCAGGCCGTGGCATGCGAACACTCCCCGGCGCCGGCCAAGGCGACCGAGCACCACGGCACCACTCGCAACCGTCTGAATCCCGAGGGTCTGCCCGACCCGTCGGCGGGCTTTGACGCACCGTCGCCCCTCGCCGTCCCCGCCATCGCCGCTCCGGACTTCTCCGGTGCCGTACGGGACGGCGACCGCGAAGCATCGGGCGGCAGATCTGCCGCCGCCCTCCAGGTCTTCCGCTGCTGACCGGAACGCAGCGCGCGCCGCAGTCTTGGAGACCGCGTCGCCGGTGGCCGTCCACGTAGGCGGCCCGGTTTTCCGGTCCACGTACCTGGTTCAGGAGCACGGTCCAGGTGCCCGGCCAGGCACTTCCGGCAGGCGTCCCGGCATGCGCGCGCTCGCTCAGCACACGTCACCGCTTTCACCTTCCGCGTCATTCCGACGCATCCACGTCACACCGACGCGCCCGAGGGCGCTCAGGAGGCACCCTTACATGAAGCACCTCATCGACCATGCCCGCTCGTTCCCGCAAGGGACCGCAGAGCGGCCCGAGGAGTTGAGCCGACTCGCGGACGGGCAGTCACCGCACGCGCTGTTCATCACCTGCTCGGACTCCCGGGTCATTCCGTCCCTGATCACCGGAGCGCGCCCCGGCGAGCTCTTCGAGCTGCGCACGGCGGGCAACATCGTGCCGCGCCACGGCGGGGCCCACCCCGCCGGCGAGGTGGCCACCATCGAGTACGCGGTGGAGGTCCTCGGCGTCAGCGACATCATCGTGTGCGGGCACTCGCACTGCGGCGCGGTGGGCGCGCTGGTGCGGGGCGACGACCTGGCGGCGGTACCCGCCGTCCGCGACTGGCTCGGGCACGCCACACCGCTGCCGGACGGCACGGACTCCACCGCCCCCGATGTCGCCGAGGCGGTGCAGACCCACGTCCTGGACCAGCTCGACCGGCTGCGTGCCTACCCGTGCATCGCCGCGCGGCTGGCCGACGGACGGCTGAGCCTGCACGGCTGGTACTACGAGATCCACACCGGTTCCGTGCTGGCCCACCAGCCGCACGCCGACGCCTTCCGCGCGCTGTGAGCGCGCCCAGCCGGCAGCGGTCGGCCCTCCTCGGCCTCCGCAAGAAGGCCGGATCCTTCGATCTGCGGCGGGACTTCGCCGCCTCCCTCGTGGTCTTCCTCGTCGCCCTGCCGCTGTGCGTGGGCGTGGCCGTCGCCTCCGGCGTGCCGGCCGAACTCGGCCTGGTCACCGGCATCGTCGGCGGTCTGCTCACCGGTCTGCTGCCGGGCAGCAGCCTGCAGGTCTCCGGTCCGGCCGCCGGACTGACGGTGCTGGTCTACGAGGCGGTGCAGGAGTTCGGCCTGGCGGCGCTCGGCGTGCTGGTGCTCGCCGCGGGGCTGCTCCAGCTGCTGATGGGCGCGCTGCGGCTCGGCCGCTGGTTCCGGGCCATCTCCGTCGCGGTCGTCGAGGGCATGCTCGCCGGGATCGGCCTGGTGCTGATCGCCGGTCAGCTGTACTCCATGGCCGACACCAAGGCCCCGTCCAGCGGTCTGGAGAAGATCGCCGGGCTGCCCGGGATGCTCGTCCACACGATGGGTTCCGGCACCGCGCTGACGGCCTTCGGGCTGGGCGCGGGCACCATCGCGGTGCTGGTGCTGTGGAAGAAGCTGCCGAAGGCCGTGCAGATCGTTCCCGCGCCGCTGGCCGCCGTCGCGCTGGCGACCGCCGCCTCGGTGGTCCTCCGGCTGCCCGTGGCGAAGGTCGAGGTGAAGGGACTCCTGGGTGCCATCCAGCCGCCGGGCCTGAGCGACTTCGGCCAGCTCGCCGGCGTGGGTGCCCTCGGCACCGTGCTCGCGTTCGCGCTGATCGCGTCGGCGGAGTCGCTGTTCAGCGCGGCCGCGGTGGACCGGCTGCACGACGGGCCGAAGACCGACTACGACAAGGAGCTGATGGCGCA
>NZ_JBSFYC010000018.1:0-118471 GCF_053595675.1 Streptomyces sp. NPDC002446
CACCGCCATCTGGCACAACTGGACCGCAGGCACACCAGCCAAACGCTCACTGATCGCGTACGACCACTGAAGACATCGGACTCAATCATCTAGGGCCGGTCCGACGGGTTGCGTGACTGCCGGTCCGCGTGGGGCGGCAGACGGTCTACGACCGGCATCGCCGCTGGTCAGCCGACGGCGCGTGGGACCGGATCCTGCGGGCCGTCCAAGCGGATGCCGATGCGGAAGGTCGTATCGACTGGTCGATGGTGAGCGTGGACTCCACCGTGTGCCGTGCTCACCAGCACGCTGCCGGCGCACGCAAGCAGACGCCGCGCAGACCGGGCAAGCGCACCCGGCCTGCCCGCATCGTCCGGATGAAGCCCTCGGCCGTTCGCGCGGCGGGCTGACGACGAAGATCAGAGGTGCGAGTCGAGGAACGCCTTGAGCCCTCCCCTTAACGATCAAGAAACAGCGGGGCGACGGTAGCACCTCGATGTCGGAGGGGCAGCAGATGCCGACTCAGCCCGAAATGGTTGAGAACCTTTTCGGCCAGGGCCCCACACCTCTTTGTAGAGGGCCGAGGCGCGGCCGGGCATCATCACCCGGCAGTTCGCCACTGGTCGCCCCTGAAGGACCACAGCCACTGGGCCAGGCACTCGACTCACCAGACACGCCCTAGGGGATCCGTTCGCCCCTCCCCCAGGGCACTCACCCAGCGCCCTTCCAACGCCGACCCGCCGGACGGCCCCTAGCAGCGTTCCGCCGTCTCCCGTACGCGTCGCACGGCCTGGGCCAGTTCCTCGGCGGGGGCCACTTTCACGTCAGAGTCCGGGGCGGCGTCGGCCGGGTGGGCGGCCGCGGTCCGCAGGGCCTCGACGAGATCGTGTCCGGCCACCGCCAGTTGGTCGCCGACCGCGAACATCCCGGCGTCCGGAAGCTCCCGCGGGGGCCGTCCGGGCCGCTCGATCAGCTGCGCACGGGTCGCCAACCACCGCGCCAGCGCGAGCCCTTCGGCCGCCGCGCCGCCGCTGAGCCTGCTCTGCGGCAGCGATCTGAGGCGGTCGGCCAGGGCGTCCACGGCGGTCTGCAAAGGGGTCACGTCAAGCACGTCGTGAGCCTATGCGCCACGTCCGGGTGGTTGCCAACGGCGGAACGCTCAGGCACGGTGTGCTGAAGAACCAGCATCGACCGCGTCCGGAGGCGCCGATGTCTCAGCTCTTCTCCGAAGAGACCCACCGGAATCTGCTCTCCCGTATCCCGCACTGCACCGGCCGGGAAATCTCCGACTGGCTCCGCACCGTTGACGAAGGCCCCGCCTTCTTCCGCTTCGACGAAAAGGTCAGCTGGCTCCGTGGCGAGCACAACCTCGCGTACGGGCACGCCAAGGCGATCGTCCACGAACACGACCTCAGGCGCGCTGCGCGGAAGTTCTGACCTGCGATGACGGGCTTGGGCCTGTCCGGCTCAGGACACGCGACACAGCGACACCACACGGACGAAGGGCCCGCAGGCAGTCGCCTGCGGGCCCTTCGTTACGACGTGCCGTACCGGCGGTGTCAGTCGCCGCGGAGGATCGAGATCAGCCGCAGCATCTCCATGTAGATCCACACCAGGGTCATGGTCAGACCGAACGCCGCGAGCCAGGACTCCTCACGCGGGGCGCCGTAGGCGATGCCGTCCTCGACCTGCTTGAAGTCCAGGGCCAGGAACAGCGCGCCGAGGACCACGCCCACCACGCCGAAGAGGATGCCCAGGCCGCCGCTGCGGAAGCCGAGGCCCTCGCCGCCGCTGAACACCATGAACATCAGGTTGACCAGCGTCAGCAGGAAGAAGCCCAGCGCGGCGATCATCACGAAGCGGGTGAAGCGGGCGGTGACCCGCACGATCCGCGTCTTGTAGGCGACCAGCATCGCGACGAACACCGCCATCGTGCCCAGCACCGCCTGCATGGGGGCGCCGTTCATCTTCGGCAGGTCGTTGATGAAGCCGCTGAGCGCGCCGAGGAAGACGCCCTCCAGTGCCGCGTACGCCAGGATCAGCGGGGGCGACGGCTTGCGCTTGAAGGACTGGACGAAGCCCAGCACCATCGCCAGCAGACCGGCGCCGAGCGCGAAGCCGAGGTGCTCGGTCAGGAACAGCCAGCCGACCGTGGCGCCGGCGATGACCGTGCCGAGCGTCATGCCCGTGCGCGCGACGACATCGTCCATCGTCATCGGGCGGGACTGCGGCACGTACTGCGGCGGCGCCTGGGTTACGGGCTGCTGGTCCTGCGCGTAGGGGTTGCCGCCGCCCTGCGCGTAGGGGTTCGTGCCGGCGTACGGGTTCGCGGTGGGGCCCCCGGCCTGCGGCGGTGCGTTGAAGCCCGCGTAGCCGGTGTCGCGGCTGAACCCCCGTCGCGAGAAGACCGGGTTGCTGCTCCTCATCTCACTCCTCCATGGCCGCCCTGCGCGGCCTTGACGGCAAGCGTAATGGCTTGGCAAAGGCGCGTCGCTAGTTCTTGAGCAGGATCTTTCCCCGAACCGGGTAGGACGCGTCCGCCATGAGGAGGACGTCCGGCAGGCCGCGAAGGTGCCCGGGATGCGGCCGACGGTGCCGCGCCGCCGGCCGCCGTGCCGCCCCGGCCGGGCGCATGAGCACGCCACCCGCTTCCGACATTCCGGGTATTCGATCTCTTGCCGCCGAGGTCGGACGGGCTATTTCCGCCGCGCCGCCGCGTAGGGAATCCGATAAATGTCTGATCGCAAGGGCGTCACCCGTCCTCGCGCATCGGACGTCACATGCCCGGCAGGCAACCGATTCACCGGAGCCCCCGTCTTCCCTTCCGGCCGGAACCTGCCCGGTGGGCGGATCTCCTGAGATGACGCATGGTCAAGGTCCGAACACCGAAGTGCCCCTCCGCGATGCACCGGTGCCTCACTGTGCGTAGCATCGTGGACGCGATCGGTGCTAATCCGAGGGTACATACGGGTCTATTCTGGCGGGAAACAGTAGCGAAAGAGGGTTGAGGTGCCTGTGCCTGACGTCTCAGTAGTCGTCATCGTCTACAACGACGCCGACCGGTTGCCGACCGCGGTCCAGTCCGTACTGGACCAAACGCTCCGGGACGTCGAGGTGGTGATCGTCGACGATTGCAGCACCGACCGTTCTTTCGAAGTGGCGCAGCACCTCGCGGCCACCCATCCCGGGCGCGTCAGAGCCTTCCAGCTACCGGAGAACAGCGGTGCGGGAGGCGAGCCGCGCAATGCCGGTATCCAGCACACCGAGGGCCGCTACGTCATGTTCCTGGACAGTGATGACGTCCTGGAACTCAATGCGTGCCGGAATATGCTGGAGGCCGCCGAGGAATCCGGCTCGGACATCGTTTCCGGTCTGTGCGTCCGGCTGCACAAGGACACCCGCAACCAGAAGCGGGACGAGTGGTATTCCTGGCTGTATTCCACGACCCGTACGCTCGAATCCGTAACGGAATTGCCGGACCTGTTCGTATGGGACACGCTTTCCACGAACAAGTGCTACCGCCGTGATTTCCTGATCGAGAACGATCTCCGCTTCCCCAAGGGGATGTTCTACGAAGACCTGATGTTTATCGCCGATGCCTATCTCGCGGCGCGGCGCATCACCCTGATCCCCAATCAGGTCTATTTCTGGAACGTGTTCGAACGGGCCGCCGTGAAATCGGTGACGAACCGCCGGCACGAAATGACGAACTATACGCACCGGCTGGAGATCCACCGGCGCATCGACGCATTGCTGGCTGAACGCGGGCTGGACGAGATGCGGCTCGCCAAGGACGTCAAATTCCTGAAGCACGACCTGGTGCTGCATCTGCGGGATCTGCCGTTCCGGGACGAGTCCTACCGCCGGGAATTCGCGGAACTCTCCCGTGACTACCTCGCGGGCATCTCCCCCGAGGCGTACGAGCGCGTGCAGCCGATCCAGGCCATCTGCGCCTATCTGCTCCAGCAGGGTGACTGGGCCAACCTGATCCCGGCGGTCGACACGCTCATCAACCGCGACAAGCTCTCCTCGCCGCTCGCCGAGCACGACGGCCGCATCTACTGGTGCGGCGGCCACCTCGACGACGCCTTCGGCCGCGAGGTGCTGGACGTCACCGACATCGGCTACCACGAGAAGCCGGTCAACCAGCTCTTCCTGCGCAACCAGCTGACCCGCTACCGCGAGTCCGGCGGGTCCGTCTCCCTGGCGGGCGAGATCACCAATCCGCTCGGCGTCATCCCGCCGGGTGCGCGGCTGACGGGCGAGCTGGAGTTCAGCGCCCGGCGGCGCAGTCTGCAGTCCTTCCGCTTCCCGGTGCGCGTGCTGCGCCACGAGGGCGACGCCGTCCGCTGGGAGACCTCGGCCGACCTCGGCGGCAAGCTGCGCCCGCTGGGCATCGTCGACACCATCTGGGACGTGCGGCTGCGCCTGGACGTCGACGGGGTGCGCACCACGACGCGGCTCACGGTCGCCGACACCGAGCTGTCCGACGGGCTGCCGGTCCGGCCGCGGCTGACGCGGATGGTCGCCGACCGTCTGCAGCCGCACGCCTCCGCCCGGGGGCATCTGGCGTTCCGCCTGGTCAGCGAGGGCCGTAACGCCGAGCGCGTACAGGAGCTGATCAACCGCGGGGTGCGCGGCACGCCGGGGACGCTGGCCAAGACCGGCTACCGCAAGGCGAAGGCGCTGCGCAAGAAGGTCGTCTCCGGCGACAACAAGCTCCGCGCCTACCACGAGGTCTTCAGCCGGCTGCCGATCAAGAAGCGCACGGTGGTCTTCGAGAGCCATCTGGGCAAGCAGTACAGCGACAGCCCGCGCGCCATCTACGAGGAGATGCGCCGGCAGGGCCTGGACTTCGAGGCGATCTGGTCGTACTCCGGCTCCCCGAAGGACTTCCCCAAGGACGTCACGCTCGTCAAGCGCTGGTCGCTGCCGTACCTCAAGGCGCTGGCGCAGGCGGAGTTCTGGGTGGACAACCAGAGCTATCCGCTCAAGCTCGTCAAGCGCCCGGAGACCACGTACATCCAGACCTGGCACGGCTCGGCGCTGAAGAACATGGGCTTCGACCAGCCGGCGCTGAAGGCGCAGACCCGGCAGCAGCAGGCCGAGCAGCAGCGTTCGCTGGACCGCTTCGACCGCTTCCTGGTGCGCTCCGAGCACGATGTGCACACCCTCGCCAAGGCGTTCCGGCTCAAGGAGCGGACGCTGCTGCGCGTGGGCTACCCGCGCAATGACGCGCTGGTGCGCGCCCGGCGGCGGGAAGCGGAGCTGGGGCGGCGTGAACGCGGGCCGCTGGCCGCGGAGTTGGGCATTCCCGAGGACAAGACCGTGCTGCTTTACGCGCCGACGTTCCGCAAGGCGGGAGGCCGGCACGGGCGCTTCGCATTGCCCTTCGACGTGGAGCGATTCGCCGACCAGTTCGGCGACCGCTATGTCCTCCTGGTGCGTTCGCACTACCTCAATCACGTGGTACTGCCACCGACCGTGCAGGGCCGGGTCATCGACGTATCGGCGCGCCATGATGTGACGCCGATCCTGGAGCTGGCCGACGGTCTGATCACGGACTATTCGTCGGTGATGTTCGACTATGCGCTGCTCGACCGGCCGCTGGTGTTCTTCACCTACGACTACGACGAATACGTCCACGAGGGCCGCGGCACGTACTTCGATCTGCTGGAGCACGCGCCGGGCCCGGTGGTCCGCACCGAGGACGAATTCCACGAGACGATCAAGTCGTTCGAGACACAGGCTCTGGAATACGCGAAGAGCCGCCGGGAATTCGTCGCCAAGTTCGGAGAATACGACCGGGGCGACGCCGCTCAGAGCATCGTCGATCAGTTCTTTGCGCAGTGGAGCCGTTGATGACCAAGTCGCACGCAGCCGGACCGCGGGACATCTTCTTCGTCTCCAACAGCGTCAACGAGATGGGCGGCATCACCAGCTGGTCGCACCAGATGGCCCGCCTGTTCAGCGAGCAGGGTCACCGGGTGCACATCGTCGGCATCGTGCCGGCGCCCGAGGGGCGGGCCCATGAGCTCGCCGACGATCTGCCGTTCGAGACCACCACGCTCTACGCCGAGCACCCGCCGTCCGTCCGCCCCGTACGCGGCCTCAAGGACCGGCTCAACCTCGCCGAGCAGCGCCGCCGGGCCGCCCGCGAGGCCGGGATGCACGAGCAGGCGGCCAAGATGAGCGCGCTGTTCCGGGCGGCCAAGCCGGGCGGGGTGGTGATCGTCACCCAGGTGTGGGCGATGGAGTGGGTCGCGCTGGCCGACACCGCGGGCCTGAAGGTGATCGGAATGAGTCATGAATCGTTCGACACCTGCCGCAAGTCGTCCCGCTTCGGTCGCGTCAAGCGGTTTTACCAGGACGTCGACCGGATGCTGACGCTCACCCGGGAGGACGCCGACCGCTGGATCCGCCAGCGGATGGACAACGTCGGCTTCATGCCCAACCCGCTGCCGTTCTTCCCCGACGTGCCCTCGGACCGGTCCCGCAAGTGCGTGGTCAGCATCGGCCGGCTGCACGAGGAGAAGGGCGTGGACCTGCTGCTGGAGGCCTGGGCGAAGGTCGCACCGCAGCACCCGGACTGGACGCTGCGGATCTACGGATCCGGCGAGGAGGCGGAGGCGCTGCGCAAGCTGGCGGCGGAGCTGGGGGTGGTGTCGTCGGTCGAGTGGATGGGGCGCACCGGCGACGTCCCCGGGGCGCTGCGGGAGAGCTCGGTGTTCGCGCTGAGTTCGCGCGGTGAGGGCTTCCCGCTGGCTCCGATGGAGGCGATGGCGACCGCCGTGCCCTGTGTGGCCTTCGATGTGGCGCCGGGCGTCCACGAGATCATTACGGACGGCGAGGACGGGTTCCTCGCTCCCCCGGGCAATATCACCGAATTCGCCCGGCATCTCGACACCCTGATGTCCGACAAGGACCTTCGGGACGCGATGGGCGAAGCCGCCAGGCAGAACATCCAGCGGTTCTCCACGCAGGAGATTGTCGGCCGCTGGGAGAGCCTGTTCGCGCTTGTCGAACGCTGAGCCGACAACACACAAAGCGAGGAGGGCCGCCGGCATTCACCGGCGGCCCTCCTCGTTGAATATTCAGTCAATCGCCTGTCTTTGACCCGCCGTTCGCGGGAGTGCCCGGAGCCGGACTTGAACCGGCACGGCCCGTAGGCCAGCGAGGTTTAAGCTCGCCGTGTCTGCATTCCACCATCCGGGCCTGGGATCCCCCATGCCACCTCAAAGTGGGCAGCACGAGCGTAGCCCGCAGCGCACGACGCAGATCGGCCACTCATCCCGAGGTTGTCTTATTTTATTGGCAACTGAGGGTGCATCAGCACTGGGTACAGGCCTTCGGCACATGCCTGAGGCCCACCTTTGGCATGGGGTGCCGCGGCGCAAATTCGTGCCCGAATTGACGTAAACTCGACGGCCCCTCGACGCACCCCTCACTCCTGCGGGTGCCCTCCCCCGGCGGCCCGGGACGCCGGGGCGGCATCAGGGTCCGTTCTCCTCCCCAGGGATGACCGCACGACCCACGGCTACCTCCCAGGGCTGGTCGAGGACGGTCACAGGGGCTGACGTCCGCCCCCTTCTTCCTGCCCCACGATGGAAAGCGTCCGCTTGACGTCCGCGCCGCGCCTTTCGGCCCCGCGGAACAGATGGTCCCTCGTCCCGACAGGAGTTCCTTCCCGTGACCACCACCCACTCCGGCGTCTCCACCGCCAGCCGCGCCACCGCGGTGGCCGCCCGCGCCACGGATCTCACCAAGGTCTACGGACAGGGCGAGACCCAGGTGGTCGCCCTGGACGCGGTCTCCGTCGACTTCCGGCAGGCCCAGTTCACCGCGATCATGGGCCCCTCCGGGTCCGGCAAGTCCACGCTGATGCACTGCATGGCCGGGCTGGACGCCATATCCGGCGGCTCGGCCAGGATCGGCGACACCGAGCTGACCGGCCTCAAGGACAAGAAGCTCACCCAGCTGCGGCGCGACAAGATCGGCTTCATCTTCCAGGCGTTCAACCTGCTGCCGACCCTGACTGCGCTGGAGAACATCACCCTGCCCATGGACATCGCCGGCCGTAAGCCGGACCGCGCCTGGCTGGACCGCGTCGTGGAGACCGTCGGCCTCAGCGGCCGCCTCAAGCACCGCCCCAGCCAGCTCTCCGGCGGCCAGCAGCAGCGCGTCGCGGTCGCCCGCGCGCTCGCCTCCCGGCCCGAGATCATCTTCGCCGACGAGCCCACCGGCAACCTCGACTCGCGCTCCGGCGCCGAGGTGCTGGGCTTCCTGCGCAACTCCGTGCGCGAACTGGGCCAGACCGTGGTGATGGTGACGCACGACCCGGTCGCCGCCTCCTACGCGGACCGCGTGGTCTTCCTCGCCGACGGGCGGATCGTCGACGACATGCCCGACCCGACCGCCGACATGGTCCTGGAGCGGATGAAGGGTTTCGACGCCAAGGGCCGTACGAGCTGACCGCGCCCGGCAGCCGCCACCGCCCGCCCTCCAGCCACCTCTCCCAGGACTGACCACTCATGTTCCGTACCGCCTTGCGCAATGTGCTCGCGCACAAGGCCCGGCTGCTGATGACCGTCCTCGCCGTGATGCTCGGCGTGGCCTTCGTCTCCGGCACCCTGGTCTTCACCTCGACCATCTCCGACGCGTTCCAGAAGAGCTCCCAAAAGGGCTACGACAACGTCGACGTCGCCATCGCGCCGAAGTCCCCGGACAGCGGCAGCGGCGCCCCCGGCGCGGCCCCGAAGCTCGACCAGAAGCTGCTCGACAAGGCCGCCCGGACGCCCGGCGCCGCCTCCGTCACCGGCACCGTCTCCGGCTTCACCGCCATCGCCGACAAGAAGGGCGAGCTGATCGGCGACGGCTTCTCGACCCGCGGCGCCAACTACTTCCCGGGCGACGGCGGCCAGGACGCCCGCTACCCGATGCGCTCCGGCGCCGCCCCCAAGGGCCCGCACGAGTTCGCACTGGACGCGCACACCGCCGACAAGGCCGGCTACAAGGTCGGCGACACCGTCCGGATGTCCGTCGACGGTCCGGTCCGCGAGCAGAAGCTGACCGGCGTCTTCACCACCGACGACGGCACGGTCGCGGCCGGCGGCAGCCTCGCGCTGTTCGACACCCCCACCGCCCAGAAGCTGTTCGCCGCACCCGGCGAGTTCAGCGAGATCGACGTCAAGGCCGCCGCGGGCACCTCCCAGACGGCCCTGAAGGCCGCACTCGACAAGGCGCTGCCCAAGGACGCCGCCGAGACCACGACCGGCCGGCAACTCGCCGACGAGCAGGCGAAGATGATCGCCGAGAGCATGGACGGCATGAAGACCGGCCTGCTCGCCTTCGCCGGTATCGCGCTCTTCGTCGGCGTCTTCATCATCGCCAACACCTTCACCATGCTGGTCGCCCAGCGCACCAAGGAGCTGGCGCTGCTGCGCGCGGTCGGCGCGAGCCGCCGCCAGGTGACCCGCTCGGTGCTGATCGAGGCGTTCTTCGTCGGCGCGGTCGCCGCGGTGACGGGCCTGGCCGCCGGCATCGGCATCGGCGCCGGACTGCGCACCCTGATGAGCGCCACCGGCGCCACGGTCCCCGACGGCCCGCTGGTCGTCTCGCTCTCCACCGTCCTGACCTCGCTGCTCGTCGGCATCGTCGTCACCGTCCTGGCCGCCTGGCTGCCGGGCCGCCGCGCCGCCAAGATCCCGCCGGTCGCCGCGATGAACAGCGTGCACGCCACCGCCACCACCAAGTCGCTGGTGGTCCGCAACACGATCGGTGCACTGTTCGCGGGCGCCGGCACCGCCGGTGTCGTGGTCGCCACCGGCATGAACGACGGCAGGGCCATGATGGGCGGCGGCGCGGTGCTGCTGCTGATCGGCGTGTTCATCCTGACGCCGCTGCTGTCCCGCCCGCTGATCGCGCTGGCCGCGCCCGTACTGCGCGCCTTCGGCATCTCCGGCGCCCTCGCCCGGCAGAACGCCGTCCGCAATCCGCGCCGTACGGCCGCCACGGCCTCCGCGCTGATGGTCGGGCTGACGCTGATCACCGGCATGACGGTGATCGCGGGCAGCGTGCAGAAGGGCATCGACAAGATGGCCACCGACTCGCTCAAGGCCGACTACGTCGTCTCCATGGCCAGCCACACGCCCCTGTCCCCCGACGTGGCGAAGAAGCTCGCCCGCGTGGAGGGGGTCACCGCCTCCAGCCCGCTGCGCAACTCCTCGGCACGGATCGGCACCGGCAACGCGTCCCTGACCGGCGTCAACGGCGAGGACTTCGGCAAGCTCACCCGGCTCGACTTCACCAAGGGCTCGCTGGGCGACCTGCGCGGCGAGCGGGCCGTGGTGGACGACGCCACCGCCAAGGAGAACGGCTGGCAGCCCGGCTCCCGCCTGCCGGTGACGTACGAGGACGGCAAGAAGGGCACGCTGACGGTCTCGGGTGTCTACCAGGGCAACGAGATGATCCAGGGCATCATCCTGGACAACGCCACCCTGGCCCCGCACCAGAAGCAGATCACCGATAGCCGGGTGATGGTCAAGACGAAGGACGGCGCCACCGACGCCGCCAAGGACTCGCTGGTCAAGGCCCTCGGCAAGAACCCGGCGATCTCCGTCGCGGACAAGAAGGACGTCTCCGACGGCATCGCGCAGATGTTCAACCTGATGCTGAACATGCTCTACGGGCTGCTGGCGATGGCCGTGATCGTCGCGGTGCTCGGTGTCATCAACACCCTGGCGATGTCGGTCTTCGAACGCTCGCAGGAGATCGGCATGCTGCGCGCCATCGGCCTGGACCGCCGCGGCATCAAGCGCATGGTGCGCCTGGAGTCGCTGGTGATCTCCCTGTTCGGCGGAGTGCTCGGCGTCGGCCTGGGCGTGTTCTTCGGCTGGGCGGCCGGTGAGCTGATCGGCGGCTCGCTGCCGACGTACGAACTGGTCCTGCCCTGGGGCCGGATGGGCGTCTTCCTCGCCGTGGCCGCACTCGTCGGCGTACTGGCCGCGCTGTGGCCGGCCCGCCGGGCGGCCAGGCTGAACATGCTGGCGGCGATCAAGGCGGAGTAGCCCCTCCGCGCACACGGCCGTCCCGCCGTGCCCCGCTGCGCCGTTGCTCCCCCACTGCCCGAAAGCAGTGGGGGAGCAACCGCGACACCGTGCAGCGGACGGGTGGCAAAGCCGCCGGCTAGGCCCACGTACGCGTCCGCAACCGCACCCCGGAGGCCCCGCCGTCCGGCGTACGGACGGCCAGGACCTGGTTGACTCCTATCCGGTTGCGCTCGAAGGCCAGGGCCGACGCGGCCATGTAGAGCCGCCACACCCGGGCCCGCCCCGGGGACGTGAGGCGCACCGCCTCGTCCCAGTGGGCCTCCAGGTTGGCGACCCAGCCGCGCAGCGTCAGCGCGTAGTGCTCCCGGATCGCCTCCACGTCCCGCACCTCGAACCCGGCCTCCTCCAGCTGGCCGACCGTCCGGCCCACCGGCGCCAGCTCCCCGTCCGGGAAGACATAGCGGTCGATGAACTCATCGACCCGATACGTCTCCTCGTCCGCCAGCGGCCGCCGTGCGATCTGGTGGTTGAGCAGCCGCCCGCCGGGCCTGAGCAGCGCGTACAGCGCGCTCGCGTACTCCGCGTACCGGGCCCGGCCGACATGCTCGGCCATCCCCACCGAGGAGATCGCGTCGAACGGCTCGTCCTTGATCTCGCGGTAGTCCTGGACCCGGATCTCGATCCGGTCGGCGAGACCGGCCTCGGCGATCCGCTTGCGGGCGAAGGTGGCCTGCTCCTCGGAGAGGGTGATGCCGACCGCCCGTACGCCGTACTCGCGGGCCGCGTGCAGCACCATCGAGCCCCAGCCGCAGCCCACGTCCAGCAGCCGCTGGCCCTCCCGGAGGCCGAGCTTGCGGCAGATCAGGTCGAGCTTGTCGCGCTGGGCGTCCTCCAAAGAGGCATCCGGGCTCTCCCAGTACGCGCACGAGTAGACCATGGACGGGCCGAGCACCAGGGCGTAGAAGTCGTTGCCGACGTCGTAGTGGTGGCTGATGGCTTCCTTGTCGCGCAGCAGTGTGTGCAGCGGTCCACGGCGCCGCCGGGCCTCCTCCGCGGGCGGCGCCGGCGGCAGCGGGGTGCCCGCCAGGGCGAGCAGCTCACGGGCGGCGGAGCGGATCTGTGGCCGGGCCAGCGCGCGCAGTACGGCGGCGCGCTGCGGCTTGGGGCCGTCGCCGCGCTCCCAGATGCTCTCGGCGAGCAGATCGAGCGCCCCGTAGAGGTCCCCGTCGACGTCGATGTCGCCGGCCACCCAGGCACGGGCCAGGCCCAGCTCCCCGGGCTTGAACAGCAGCCGGCGCAGCGCGCGGCGGTTACGGATGACGAGTACGGGTGCCCCCGGCGGGCCCGACTCGCTGCGGTCCCAGGCGCGGATCCGCACCGGGAGCGGCCCTCCCAGCATCTCCTCGGCGAGCTTGGTGAGCCGTCCAGCGGCGTCGGCCATGTCGCACACCTCCGTGTTGACGAGTCGGGCAAAGAAGTTTCACCCACCACGTAAACGCCAATGGGGCGCCCAGATAGTCCCGTTCACACGCAAGAGAACCGCAAACCGCCCGCTTTTCGCCAGAGCGGACACGCCGAAGGGCGCCCGCCCCACGGATGGCGGACGCCCTTCGGGCTGGTCGGAGTAACCGACCGGTGATTCAGGAGGCCTTGGCCTTCGGCTTGTCGCCAGCGTTGGCCGCGGCCGGCGCGGGGGCCGGCTTGGCCGCCTCGTAGAACTCCTCGCGGGGGTTCTCCATGGCGCCGAGCGAGACGACCTCGCGCTTGAGGAACATGGCCAGCGTCCAGTCGGCGAAGACCCGGATCTTGCGGTTGAACGTCGGCATCGCCATGCCGTGGTACGCGCGGTGCATGTACCAGGCGAGACGGCCCTTGAGCTTGATCTTCATCTTGCCCATGACGATCATCGCGACGCCCTTGTGCAGGCCCAGACCGGCGACCGCACCCTTGTTGGCGTGGCTGTACTCCTTCTGCGGGAAGCCCCGCATGCCGGAGACCACGTTGTCGCCGAGGACCTTGGCCTGCCGCAGCGCGTGCTGCGCGTTCGGCGGGCACCAGGCGTTCTCGTTGCCGTTCTTGCGGCCGACCAGGTCCGGGACCTGGGCGTTGTCGCCCGCGGCCCAGATGTAGTCGGTGCCCTGCACCTGGAGGGTGGCGGCGGTGTCGACGTGGCCGCGCGGGCCGAGCGGCAGGCCGAAGCGGGCCAGCGCCGGGTTGGGCTTGACGCCCGCGGTCCACACGATGGTGTTGGAGTCGACCTCGAGGCCGTTGTTGAGCTTCACATGACCGTCGACGCAGGAGTCCATGCCGGTCTTGAGGTAGACCTCGACGCCGCGGCCCTCAAGGTGCTCCTTGCCGTAGGCGCCGAGCTTCGGGCCGACCTCGGGGAGGATCTTGTCGGCGACGTCGACCAGCAGGAAGCGCATGTCCTCGCGCTTCACGTTGGTGTAGTACTTCGCCGCGTCGCGGGCCATGTCCTCGACCTCGCCGACGGTCTCCGCACCCGCGAAGCCGCCGCCGATGAAGACGAAGGTGAGGGCCTTGCGGCGGACCTCTTCGTCGGTCGTGGAGTCGGCCTTGTCCAGCTGCTCCAGGACGTGGTTGCGCAGGCCGATGGCCTCCTCCACGCCCTTCATGCCGATGCCGTTCTCGGCCAGGCCGGGGATCGGGAAGGTGCGGGAGACCGCGCCCATGGCGATGACGAGGTAGTCGAAGGGCAGCTCGTACGCCTCGCCCACCAGCGGGGCGATCGTGGCGACCTTGCGGTCCTGGTCGATGGTGGTGACCCGACCGGTGAGGACCTCCGCCTTGGGCAGCACGCGTCGCAGCGGGACGACGACATGCCGCGGGGAGATGCTGCCGGCGGCGGCTTCGGGGAGGAAGGGCTGATAGGTCATGTACGACCGCGGGTCGACGACCGTGACGGTCGCCTCGCCGTAGCGCATCTTCTTGAGAATGCGCCGAGCTGCGTACAGGCCTACGTACCCACCGCCTACTACGAGGATCCTGGGACGCTCCGTGGTGCTCATGCAATCGAGTATCCACCCCCACATGGGGGGTCGCTCGTGAGCCCCTTCACAAGCAACCGGGGGGCATCTGCTACACTCCGCCGCCTTCGTGACCGACGCCATAGCCCGGAACGGAACCACCGTAGTACGCGAGGCGTTGGAGACCCCTGTTGATCAGGCCTTGTCGGCCTTCGGACGGCCGAACCACGCCCTCCGGGAGTGCGCCGCTCACGCTCCGGAACCCGCGCTTCCTCCGGGTCGAAGGGGCTTAGGACCTTCGAATGAGGGTCGGACGGTCAGATTGTTCGCCCAACAGGAGGCTTTTTCATGTGAAGGATTTCACGAACCTTTTTTCCGGACGCCCCCGCAAAGGCTCCCCGAGCCCCCGCAGGGCCCGCTGGAACGGGCCCTGCGCCCGCCCAAGACACCCGCCGGCAGAGGCCGTTGCCGGCCTCCGCCGGGTCCGTGGGCCGGGACCGCTCAGCCGCTCAGCCGGCGATGCTCCAGGCGATGCCGTCCAGGATGTCGTGCTCGCTGACGACGACCTCCTCGGCGCCCGTCCGCTCCATGATCGACAGCAGTACGAGCGCGCCCGCGCCGATCACATCGACCCGGCCCGGGTGCATGACCGGGATGGCCGCCCGCTCGGCGTGCGTGGCGGACAGCAGATGGTCGGTGATCTCGCGGACCTTCGCCCGCGAGATCCGCGCGTGGTGGATGGCCGCGGAGTCGTAGTGGTCCAGGCCCAGCGCGATTCCGGCGACGGTGGTGACCGAACCGGCCAGGCCGACCAGCGTGGCGGCCTCGCTCAGCGGGACGGCCTCCTCGGCCCGGTCCAGCGCCGCGGCGATATCGGCCTTCATGGCGGTGATCTGCCCCGGGGTGGGCGGGTCGCTGAGGGCGCCCTCGTGCAGCAGATGCCGCTCGGTCATCCGTACGCAGCCGACGTCGACGGAGCGCGCGGCGCGCACCGAGCCGTCGCCGAGGACGAACTCGGTCGAGCCGCCGCCGATGTCCACCACCAGGAAGGGCTTGGCCAGGTCCGTGCGGCCCACCAGCTCCTTCGTCGCGCCGTTGAAGGAGAACTCCGCCTCCTGGTCACCGGTGATCACCTCGGGCTCGACGCCCAGGATGTCCACCACGCCGCGGACGAAGTCCGCGCGGTTCTCCGCGTCCCGGGAGGCGGAGGTGGCCACGAAGCGGACCTGCTGCGCGCCCAGGCTGCCGATCACCGCGGCGTACTCACGGCAGGCCGCGAAGGTGCGCTCCAGCGCCTCGGGGGCCAGCCGCCCCGTACGGTCCACGCCCTGGCCCAGCCGGACGATCTGCATCCGGCGGTCGAGCTCCTTGAGCTCGCCCGTGGCCGGGTCCACGTCCGCGACCAGCAGACGGATGGAGTTCGTGCCGCAGTCGACGGCGGCGACCCGCTTCACTCTGACTCTCCCTCGTCGGTCTGGGGGCAGGAGCTCACGCACGGCCCCTTGCGCCACCACTCCGGCAGCATCGCGATGGCCTCGTCCCCGAGCGGGTTGACGCCCGGCCCGGCGGCCAGCGAGTGGCCGACGAGGACGTGTAGGCACTTGACCCGGTCGGGCATGCCGCCCGCGCTCGGGAAGCCCTGGAGCACCTCGATGGCGTCCCGCCGACGGATGTAGTCCTCGTGGGCCGCGCGGTAGGCGGCGGCCAGCTCCGGGTCGGTCGCCAGGCGCTCGGACATCTCCTTCATCACGCCGTTGGCCTCCAGCGTGCCGATCGCGGAGGCCGCGCGCGGGCAGGTGAGGTAGTAGAGCGTGGGGAAGGGCGTGCCGTCCTCCAGGCGCGGCGCCGTCTCGACGACATCCGGCTGGCCGCAGGGGCAGCGGTGCGCGATGGCGCGCAGTCCGCGCGGCGGGCGGCCGAGCTGCTCCTTGAAGGCGGCGATGTCCGCGGCGGTGGGCTCGGTGGGCTCGGTCTGGGGCGGAGGGGTTTCCATGTGCGCTTTCGGTGAGGTGGATGGTGAGGCGGCGGTGCGGACCGCCCCTGTCGACAGTACGGGCTGCCGCGCGCCGACGGTACGGCCCGGCGGGGCCGGACCCTAGCGCTTGTCGGCCGCGTCGACGGCGCTCCACAGATTCTCGTACCAGGGGCGCTGTGCCGCTTGCGGTCCCTTGGGCACGGCGGCCGATCCGGAGCCGTCCTGGACGAGGTATCCGGTCTCGCCCGGCATGACGTAGTGCAGATGCCGGCGGGCCTGCTGGCGTACGTACGCCGGGTCCTGCCACCGGGCCTTCTGCTCGCGCAGCCGGTCCAGTTCGGCGGCGGCGTCCTGGGCCTTGCGGCGCTGCTCGGTGATGTCGGAGCGCTGGGAGACGTACTGCCTTATCGGGTAGGCGAGGGCGACGACCAGGGAGCACATCACCAGCGCCAGCAGGGCGGCGCGGCCGGTGAGGCGGTTGCGGCGGGGCGGGCGGGCTCGGTAGACGCGGGCGGCGGCCTGCTCGCCGAGCGCCTTGAGTCGGGTCGCGGTCGAGAACCGGTCCGCGGGCACGTCGTCTCCCCTTCGCTGACTGACGCCGGACTGCACAAGCGGGTACGTCCCCGGCAACGGTACGGGACCGTCGCCGGGGACGTACGAGGTGTTCGGCCGCGCTTCGGCCGATCAGCGCTGTACCGATTCAGTTCGCAGAGCGCTGTACCGGTTCAGTTCAGTTCGCAGAGCGCTGTACCTATTCAGTTCGCAGAGCGAAACCGCGGGAAGGCGGAGCGGCCGGCGTAGACCGCGGCGTCGTCGAGGATCTCCTCGATGCGCAGCAGCTGGTTGTACTTGGCGACGCGCTCGGAGCGGGCCGGGGCGCCGGTCTTGATCTGGCCGCAGTTGGTGGCGACGGCCAGGTCGGCGATGGTGACGTCCTCGGTCTCACCGGAGCGGTGCGACATCATGCACTTGAAGCCGTTGCGCTGGGCCAGCTCGACGGCGTCCAGGGTCTCGGTCAGCGAGCCGATCTGGTTGACCTTCACCAGCAGCGCGTTGGCGGAGCCCTCCTCGATGCCGCGGGCCAGGCGCTCGGGGTTGGTGACGAACAGGTCGTCGCCGACCAGCTGGACCTTGGCGCCGAGCTTGTCGGTGATGTCCTTCCAGCCGGCCCAGTCATCCTCGAACAGCGGGTCCTCGATGGAGACCAGCGGGTAGGCCGCCACCAGCTCCGCGTAGTACTCGGTCATCTCGGCGGCCGAGCGGGCCTGGCCCTCGAACTGGTACGTGCCGTCCTTGTAGAACTCGGAGGCGGCGACGTCCAGCGCGAGCGCGATGTCCTGGCCGGGGGTGTAACCGGCCTGCTTGATGGCCTCCAGGATGAGGTCGAGGGCCTCGCGGTTGGAGCCCAGGTTCGGGGCGAAGCCGCCCTCGTCACCGAGGCCGGTGGACAGACCGCGCTCCTTCAGGACCTTCTTGAGGGTGTGGTAGACCTCGGTGCCCCAGCGCAGCGCCTCGGAGAAGGACTCCGCGCCGATCGGGGCGATCATGAACTCCTGGATGTCCACGTTGGAGTCGGCGTGCGAGCCGCCGTTCAGGATGTTCATCATCGGCACGGGCAGCACGTGCGCGTTCGGGCCGCCGAGGTAGCGGAACAGCGGGAGGTCGCTGGCCTCGGAGGCGGCGTGCGCGACGGCGAGGGAGACGCCGAGGATGGCGTTGGCGCCGAGCGAGCCCTTGTTGTCGGTGGCGTCCAGGTCGAACATCGCCTGGTCGATCAGCCGCTGCTCGGTCGCGTCGTAGCCGACGAGCTCCGGGCCGATCTGCTCGATGACGGCCAGGACGGCCTTCTCGACGCCCTTGCCGAGGTAGCGGTTGGCGTCCCCGTCGCGGAGCTCGATGGCCTCGAAGGCGCCGGTCGAGGCGCCGGACGGCACGGCGGCACGGCCCGTGCTGCCGTCGTCGAGGCCGACCTCGACCTCGACCGTGGGATTACCTCGCGAGTCGAGAATTTCGCGGGCTACGACGACGTCGATGGACGGCACGTTGTCTCCTTCATGGGTGTCTGGAGTTCTGCAGCATGAGCCTAACGGCCCCTGGCGCGTCCGCTTGCCCTCGGCCCGCTCCGTGGGACGAAAAGAGACTCAAAGGCGCAGTTCACGGGAGGTTTCGGCACATTGTTCGCTGAGCGGGGAAAAATGCTCGACGTTGCTGGTCACCGGGGCTGCGTGCCCCGGTGAACGGAGAAGCCCCGCCACGGCGCGCTGGGGGGGCGTGCGCGCCGGGCGGGGCAGTCTCACGGAGCGGCGGGGTCCGCCGCCGGGGTCATACGAGTCCCGGTGAGGGGGCGGCTCAGATGCTGAGCTGCTGGCCCGGGAAGATCAGGTTCGGGTTGCCGCCGATGACCGACTTGTTGGCCTCGTAGACCGACTTCCAGTTGGTGCCGTGGGCCTTGGCGATCTTGGCGAGGGTGTCGCCCGCCTTGACGGTGTAGTTGCCGTGGCCGTTGGACTTCTTCGGGGCCGGCTGCGCCTTCTCGGCCTTGGGGGCCGGGGCGGCCTTCTTCACCTCGGGCTTGGCCTCGTCCTGCTTCGGAGCGGACTTGGCGGTGGTGTCGAGCTGCGGGGCCGGGCCACCGGAGGTCAGGCCGCCGGCACCGGCGCAGGACCAGGCGCCCGGGCCCTGGATGGCGAGGAGCTTCTCGGCGGCGGCGATCTGCTGGGCCTTGGTGGCCAGGTCGGCGCGCGCCGCGTACTGGGTGCCGCCGGCGGCGGCCCAGCTGGAGTTGGAGAACTGCAGGCCACCGTAGTAGCCGTTACCGGTGTTGATCGACCAGTTGCCACCGGACTCGCACTGGGCGACCTTGTCCCAGGTCTCGACGGAGGCGGCGGAGGCGGAGGTGGCGCCCATCAGCGGGACGGCGACGGCGGCACCGGCCACACCGGCGAGGGTGGCGACGCGGACGGCCTTGGAGGGACGACGGTGCTTGCCCTTGTTGATCAGCATGGTTCGTTCGTTTCCTCACCGACGCCTACGAGGTGAGCTGTCGGGTTCGGGCTGTGAGTCGCCCGGCCGGATGCGCATGGCGCACCTGGCTTCACCCCAAGCCGGCTGACCCGCTTTCACGGGCCGGGCCGGCGCCTACCTTGGTTCCCCCGCTCCTGCCTTCGGCGCTTGCGCGTCAACTGCCTCCGACCACCGGCAGGATTCGGCGTGTGATCGAAGGGGCCCGCTTTGGCGAGCGGTCCTGACCGTAAGCAGTAATCCCCTTGGTGTTCAAACCCCACCTTCTGAACCAAGTTGACCGTTTTTGATCACGGGTTGGTCACATATCTGCAGGTGAGGCCCGGTATGACGGCGGCGGGCGGATCTGTGCGCCCGCCGCCCAACGAGAGCCTTGTCTCACTTTCCCAAAGGGGACGAAGGCGGCGAACTAGCTTTCCTTGTGCCCGAGATCGAGCCGCTGCCCCGGGTGGATCAGGTTCTCGTCGGCCCCGATGACGCCCTCGTTGCGCTCGTAGAGCGCGGGCCAGCCGCCGGGCAGCCGGTGGGCCGCCGCGATGGCTGACAGGCTGTCACCCGGGCGCACGGTGTAGTCGCCGCCGTCCGCCGGGACCTTGCGGTCCCCGTCGCCGCGCGAGGCGTGCCGGCCGCCGGAGGACCGGTCGCCGCCCCCGCCCTCGCCCGGATCCGCATCGCCGCGGTGCCGGCCCTTGCCGGGCGTCTCCCGGGGCGTCTCACCGGCCGTGCCGCCCGGGTCAGCGCTGTCGCCGCCGTCGGACGGGTCGGCGGAGTGGGAGGAGTCGCCGTCCTGGTCGCCGTCCTGGTCGCCGGGCGTCGCGGAGTCGGACGGCTCCGGGGCCGTGGACGAGTCGCCCTCGTCGGGAGCGGACGGCGAGGAGGAGTCCGGGGAGGGTTCGCCGGTCGCGTCACCGGGCGCCTCGTCGGCCGGACCGCCGGGCTCCCGCTCGTCGGATCCGTCGGGGGAGCCGCGGTGGCTCCCCTCGTGGGACCGGCCGCGGTCCGCCTCGTCGGAGCCGGAGGCGTCCGGGTCGTCAGGTGTGTCGGACGAGCCGGTCGACGGGGACGGCTCCCAGGAGTCCGAGCCGCCCTCGTCCTCGGACGGGTCGGGCATCGGCGTGCTGGTGCTGCCCGGGTCGACCTCCGGCGCGCGGCCGTCCCGGGTCAGTCCGGCGTTGACGGCACAGCTCGGCCAGGCGTCCGGGCCGCGGTCGTCGAGGATCGATTCGGCCACGGCTATCTGCTGGGCGCGGCTGGCGAGGTCGGGGCGCGAGGCGTAGGCGCCGCCGCCGTAGTCGTCCCACATCTCCTGGGTCAGCTGGAGACCGCCGTAGAAGCCGTTGCCCGAGGCCGCGCTCCACACCCCGCCGCTCTCGCACTGGGCGACCCTGTCCCAGGTCGCGGTGTCGGCGGCGTGGGCGCCACCGGCGGAGAGCAGGGGCAGCGCGAGGCCCGCGCCGGTCACTCCCGCCGTGACAAAGATGGCCGGTGCTTGACGGGGGCGACGGTGTCGGCCGTTCCCGGAACGCATGCGGATGCCTTTCGCGCGGCGGTTGAGTTATTCGACGATCCGTTCGATTACGCAACTCCTCCGCGCGCCCGTCCATTCGAACGTGCGAGCGGCTCGCGAATCCTGCCGATCGTCGGTCGAAAGGTAACCGGGGTCACGGGTAGTCACAAGCCGGTGTAGCAGAGATCACGTAAAGGTCACATGGCTGACGCTGCGTCACTTTCGCTCGCGTCCCTGGTCAGTGCCGTTCGGGCGTGAACTCCACCGGCAGCGACCGCAGTCCGCGCATGATGAGCCCGCCGCGCCAGCGCAGATCATCAGGATTCCCGGCAAAACGGATGTCCGGGAGCCGGCTGAGCAGCGTGGCGAGCGCGGTCTGCCCTTCGAGCCGGGCGAGCGGTGCGCCCAGACAGTAGTGAATGCCGTGCCCGTATCCCAGATGCTGGTTGTCACGCCGGGTCAGATCGAGCATGTCCGGTTCGACAAAGCGTGACGGGTCGCGGTCCGCGGCGGCCAGCACCACCAGTACGGGGTCGCCCTCGGCTATCCGCTGCCCGCCGAGCGTCAGCTCCTGGGTCGCGAACCGCCAGGTCGCCAGCTCCACGGGACCGTCGTAGCGGAGCAACTCCTCGATGCCGGTGGTGAGCAGCTCGGCGTCGCCCGCCGCGATCGACCTCTGCAGCAGCGCGCGCTGGGCGGGGTGGCGCAGCAACTGGTAGGTGCCGTTGCCGATGAGGTTGACGGTGGTCTCGAACCCGGCGAAGAGCAGGATGAACGCCATCGCCGCGGCCTCGTTCTCGGTGAGGTGCTCACCGTGGTCGGAGGCCCGGATCAGGCCGGAGATCAGGTCCTCGTCCGGCTCCGGGACCTCCCCCAGCAGCTCGCGCTTGCGGTGGATCAGCTCCGCGAGGTAGCCGCGCATCTTCTTCACGGAACGCGCGACCCCGCCCCGCGGGCCTCCCCCGTGCCGGATCATCATCCCCGCCCAGTCCCGGAAGTCGTCCTGGTCCTCGGCCGGGACGCCCAGCAGATCGCAGATCGCGTAGATGGGCAGCGGAAACGCGAACTCATGGATCAGATCGGCCTCGCCGCGCCCCGCGAAGCCGTCGATGAGGCGGTCGGTCAGCTCCTGGACGCGCGGCGCGAAGGCCGCGACCCGGCGCGGGGTGAACGCCTTCGACACCAGCCGGCGCAGCCGGGTGTGGTCGGGCGGGTCGATGTTGAGCAGATGCGTCATCAGGTTGGCGCTGCGCTCGCCCGGGATGCCGACCTTGCCCTTGCCGTGCGCCGACTCGCTGTGGTGCACCGGGTTCTTCGACAGCCGGGCGTCGGCGAGCGCCTGCCGCGCCTCGGTGTAGCGGGTCACCAGCCAGGCCTCGACGCCGCTGGGCAGCGCGGTCCGGTACACCGGCGCATGCTCCCGCAGCCAGGCGTACGCCGGGTACGGGTTCGCCGCGAACTCCCAGGTGAACAGCTCGGGCGCCGGGCCCGCGGACGGGGCGGCGGGAGCCACGGGGCAGCCCGCGGGCGGCCCCGCCGGGCCTTCGGCCGGGGCGTCGGCCGGCGCGGTCGCGGGGGTGGTGGCGTCGGAGGCGGTGTCCTGCTTGTCGTGCACCTTCCGACCGTAACCGGTGGGCGCACGACGGTGCCCGCGCCCGCCTACCCCGCCTCCACCCCCAGCCCCTCCAGGAACGCCACCGCCGCCGGCGACGGTCCCAGCCCGCTCCACACCACCCGCTCGGTGCGCTCCGGCGCCGGCCGCGCCCGCACGATGTGCAGCCCCGGCAGCTCGGAGGCGATGGCCTCGGGGACCATCCCGATGCCCAGCCCGGCGCGCACCAGCTTCGCCAGGAACTCCACCGTGGTCACCTCGAACGCCACCTCCGAGGCCAGCCCCGCCGCCCGGAACGCCTCGTCGCGCTGCCGCCGCGCCGCCGAGCCCGCCGTGAAGTCCACGAAGGTCTCCCGCGCCAGCCGCGCCAGCGTCGTCCACTCCCGCCCGGCCAGCGGGTGCCCCGGCGGCACCACCGCCACCAGCTCACCGCGCGCCAGCTCCTTCTCCCGTACGCCGACGGTGCGCGCACTCGGCGCCAGCCCGACGAAGGCGACGTCCAGCGTCCCCTCCCGCACTCGCTCGATCAGCGGATCGCTCATCTCCATCTGCAGACTGACCCGGACCTGCGGACAGCGGCTGCGGAAAGCGCCCAGCTCACGCGCGAGATCGACGGCCGCGACGGTCGAGATGGCGCCCACTGCCAGCCGGCCGCGCACCTCGCCGGTCGCCGCCGCCACCTCGGCACGGGCCCGCTCGGCCGCCTGCAGCGCCTGCCGGGCGACGGGCACGAACGCCTCGCCCGCGACGGTCAGCCGCACGCTGCGGCTCGTCCGGTCGAAGAGCCGCGCGCCGAGCTCCTTCTCCAGCCGGGCGATCTGATGGCTCAGCGCGGACTGCACCACATGACAGCGCTCGGCGGCCCGGGTGAAGCCGCCGGTCTCGGCCACCGCGACGACATAGCGCATCTGCTGCAGCTCCATGCGCACCGATCCTAGTCAGCGGCGATCTCTTTTCACGATGGATGAGATGACAACGATGTGTTGGACTCATCGATGTGCCGGGCCCCAGGCTGGGATGTGCCCGCGCCACGGTGGCCGCGGGCGGATACGGGGAGGTCATGCATGGAACCCGTCGACCACGGAGCACCACCGGGGCGGCTGGGCCGCGGCACGCTCCTGCTGATGTCCGTCGCCACGGGGCTCTCCGTCGCCGGCAACTACTTCGCCCAGCCCCTCCTGGACCTCATCGGCCGCGACCTCCACCTGACCGCCGCCACCGCCGCGCTGGTGGTGACCGTCGCGCAGACCGGCTACGGCCTCGGCCTGCTGCTGCTGGTACCGCTGGGCGATCTGCTGGAGCGCCGCCGGCTGGCCGTCATCCTGTGCGCGGCGACGGCCGTGTTCCTCACCGTCACGGCTAGCGCCCCGAACGCCGCCCTGCTGCTGACCGGCACCGCCCTCACCGGCCTCGCCTCGGTCGCCGCGCAGGTCGTCATGCCGTTCGCGGCGACCCTCGCGGCGCCCTCCGAGCGCGGCCGGACCATCGGCACCGTCATGACCGGTCTGCTGCTGGGCATCCTGCTGGCCCGTACGGCCGCCGGGCTGCTCGCCGAACTGGGCGGCTGGCGCACCGTCTACTGGGTCAACGCCGCACTGATGCTGCTGGTGGCGGTGCTGCTGCGGCTCCGGCTGCCCGCCCTGCGCACCACGGCCGGACTGCGCTACCCGGCGCTGCTGCGCTCGACGCTGGCGCTGTTCGCCCAGGAGCCGGTGCTGCGGTGGCGGGCGGTGCTGGGCGCGCTGTCCTTCGCGGGCTTCTCCGTTCTGTGGACCGCCATGGCGTTCCTGATGTCCGGCCCGGCGTACGGCTGGCAGGAGTCCGCCATCGGGCTGCTGGGGCTGGTCGGCGCGGCCGGTTCGCTCTCCGCCTCGGCGGCCGGGCGGCTGGCGGACCGCGGCCTGGCACACCGGGTCACCGGCGCCGCCGCGTTCCTGCTGCTGGGGTCGTGGGGCCTGCTGGCGGCCGGCGGCGCGGGCGGCGCCTGGTCGCTGGCGGCGCTGCTCGCCGGGGTGATCGTGCTGGACCTGGCCGCCCAGGCCGTCCACGTCAGCAACCAGAACCTGGTCTACGCGGTCCGCCCCGAAGCCCGCAACCGCCTCAACTCGGCGTATATGACCAGCTACTTCGTGGGCGGGGCGGCGGGGTCCGCGCTGACGTCCCTGGTGTGGAGCGCGGGCGGCTGGGCCGGGGTGTGCGTCCTGGGCGCGGGGCTGGCCGCCGCCGCCGTGGCGGTGTGGGTCGCGGACCTGCTGCGGCGGCGCCGGCGGCCGGACGGCACGCGCACGGAGCCGCAGCACGCGCCGGCGCCGGTGGCGGTCACCCGCTGACCGGGCCCGGGCCGGTGGGCCGGCGGCGGCCTGTGCTCAGCTCGCCGCCCCCTCCGCGGCCACCACCGCGTCCCGGTACGCCCGAGCCGCCGCCCGCAGCGCCGCCTCGGGGTCCACCCCCGCCTGCTCCGCCCGCACCGCCATCGCCAGCAATTCGTAGCCGATGCCCTCGCCCGTCGGCACGGCGACCTCCAGACCCGCCGTCCGCACCCGCGACGCCAGCTTCGACGCCAGCGCCAGACCGGGCTGTCCCAGCGGAACGCCCTCCGTCACCGACTCGCGCTGCTTCTCCTCGGCCTTCGTCCGCAGCCAGTGCGCCTTGACGTCCTCCGGGGTCTCGGCGGCCTCCTCCCCGAAGACATGGGGGTGGCGGTGGATCAGCTTCTCCACGATCGTGCCCGCCACATCGTCGATGGAGAACGGCTCCTCCGGGTCGTCCTGGGCGATCCGGGCGTGGAAGACGACCTGGAGGAGCACGTCCCCCAGCTCCTCCCTCAGCTCCACCCGGTCGCCCGCCTCGATGGCCTCGACCAGCTCGTAGGCCTCCTCCAGGCCGTACTTGGCGAGGTCCTGGTGTGTGCGGATGCTGCTCCACGGGCACTCGGCGCGGATCTGGTCCATCACCTGGACGAGGTCGAGCAGGCGGGCCCCGGGCAGGTCGTACGAACCGGGCAGCAGCTCCAGGTCGGGCATCGTCTCGCGCCCGGAGCCGGCCAGCCGCGCCAGCCCGTCGGTCAGCGCGCTCTCGCCCTCCGCCGAGGTCAGGACGACGACGGTGCGGTCCCCCGGCACGCAGTAGTCCACCAGCTCACGGGCGCTCGGGGCGGCGGTCTCGACGCCTATCCCGGCCTCGCGCAGATACGGCAGCTGCGGATGGTCCGCGTCGGCGCACAGCACCCGCTCGGCGGCGCGCAGCGTCTGCCACGCGGGCCAGGACAGGAGCCCGGGGGCGACCCGGTGGCTGGTGGTGAGCAGGACCAGGCGTCCGGTGCCGCTGCCCGCGGGGCGGGCTTCGGCGCCGGCGTCGGCGGCAGAGGCGTCAGCGTTCACGCCTCGAACGTAACGCACCCCACTGACAACGCCCGGCGCCGGCCGGTGCCCGCAGGCCCCGGCCCCGTACGGCCCGTCCTCAGACCTGCTGCCGCACCGTCCCCGTCGTGATCCACGGCTCCTTGGTCTCGCCCAGGATGACCTGCTGGTCGTCCCACTTCCCGAACCGCGGATTGACGTCGATGCCCATCGCGCGCGACGCCCTGGACAGCTCTCGGGCCAGCTTCTGCTGCCCCTCCGGCCTGCCCCGGTCCGCGCCCAGGTGGTCGGCCACGCCGTCCATCAGCAGCTGGTTGCGGACCATGGCGTCCACCTCGCCGGGGGCGATGCCCTGCTGGAGCCACATCGCCTTGAGCCGCTCGGCGCCACCGGCCCGCTTCTCGGCGCGGGCACGCCACTTCTGGACGTCGTGCCGGGTGACCGTCACCCCGGCGTCCCGCGCGCTGCGCGCCAGCACCTCGTCGAAGATCATGCCGTTGAGGGTGGCCAGGCTCAGCCGCCCGGTGTTCATGATCAGCTGCCCGCCCTGCGGCGACTTCTCCTGCGCGGCCCGTACGTCCTTCACCTTCGCCTGCAGCTGCGCGACGGTGATCCGCTTCCCGTCCACGATGGCCGCGGCACCCGGGTGCGCCTCGCCCCCGCAGGCGGCGAGCAGCGGGGTCGCCGCCAGCAGGGCGGCGGTGGCGGATACGGAGAGCGCTGTCCTACGGCGGAACACTTGGCCTCCCGGCAGATCGTGCGACGGAGTCTCGACCTTGAGTGATCGATGCTATGGAGTCGTCGTGGCCCAGGCCACTGCTTCGGCCAACGATCTGCGGGAAGGTCGGTTTCTCCGTCGACGTGCGGGCCGGGTGGGTTCTGGCTCAGGCACGGGTGGGTTCTGGCTCAGGTCCGCGTACTCGGCCACAGCGCGGCGGAGCGTGACCGCCCAGCGCCTGCTCTCGACCTGCATTCGGTACCAGCAATTCCGGCATCTTTTTTAATCCACTCCCCCCGCCTGCCTTCCCGTCAAAAAGCGTTAAATCCTGGCGTGTTGGCCAAGTACTTTCAGTTTGAGCCATGCCTTGTTACTCACTCGACGGAGACTTTCCGGGCTGCTACAAATGATCAAGCAACATCCACACGAGAAACGGGGAAAAGCGAAAGGCAAGTTAGCCAACAGGGGATTTTCGCGCCTCAACGCATCTCGTACCGTCAAGATGGTGGTCGCCACCACCGTCGCTACGTCGGCACTGACAATTCCGGCAGCCAGTTCCGCGAGCGCCCAGAGCATCAAGGCCGCTGGCATCGACAGCGGCACTCCCGGCTCCGCCACGGCAGCCGAACACGCCGGTTTTCGGGGCGGCAGTGGAAGCTTCACCGCCAAGGTCGCCAAGATCGACCCCAAGACCGGTGCCCCGCTCAAGGCCAGAACCATCCTGTGCGAGTGGAACGCCGACTGGAAGTGGGGCGCCGGGACCGTCTCCGAAGTCACCGGCAGCACCAGGTTCTACTGCGCAGCCGTAGGTCCCGGTGGGCCGGAGTTCACCGGGGAGTCCCGCGCACGGCTCATGGAAGACCACAACAAATCCATCGCCGACGGCGAGCGCACCGTCATCCAGCCACTCGACCCGACGCCCACCATCTCCGAGGTGACGGCGAAGGTGAAGCGCCCCAAGACCCTGCATGTACAGCACGACATGTGGGCCAACTTCCTCACGCCGGGCTGGGTGTGGCAAGCACACCCGAAGGGCTGCGGCGGCGCCGGCACAACGGCAATCAAGTGCACCATCGACTATGAGAACTTCAAGATCTGACGAATAATCAGCCCGGAAGCCGGATCCAGGATATCCTGGATCCGGCTTCCGATTTTCTCATCAGAACCGAGGGGGCGAAATGTGGTCGGGCAGACACGACAGTTACTTCGAGGAAACTGGACGGCTGATCGCCGAGCAGTTACAGCGAAGCCGTTCCAAGCAACGCGCCAAGGCAGTCAAGTACAGCAGAGAACAAGCCGAACAGAGCCGCAAGATCTCCCATGAGGCCGAGGCTGCCGAGCTGGAACGTCTCGCAGTTCTCGGGCAAATCCCGCAGGCCGAATACAAGGCCCGTATGGCCGCCCTGGAAGAAGAAGCCGACGAAGGACCCGGCCAGTAGTGCGGGCCGCCTAGTACTCCAGCCGTAGATGTGATCTTCATGGTTGAAGGGCGGCCTGGCGTCGGTAGTGGCTGCGTTGGGCGCGGGCCTGGTGGCGTCGGCGCCAGGTGGACCAGCACAGTCGATGGGCGAGGTCGCGGGTCGGCCGTGCGATCAGGGCGGTGAACAGGCGCTGGATCTCATTGCAGGTCAGCGGGATCAGCCCGTTCGGGCTGGTCCCGTCGTCGGCCAGGGCCTGGTCGCGGCGTTCGAGGGCGGCTGTGACCGCGAGGAAGGCGTGGGCGAGCAGGGCCAGGGTGACCCAGCGGTGCCAGGAGTCCCAGCGGCGGACCTGGTGCTCGTCCAACCCGGCCAGGGTCTTCGAGCTCTGGAACGTCTCCTCGACCGTCCAGCGGCTTCCGGCGACCTTGACGAGGGTGGACAGCGGCACCGGGCGGGGCGCATAGCAGCGGTAGTAGGCGAGTTCGCCGGTGCGGCGGTTGCGGCGGATCAACAGGTGCTGATGGCCGGCCAGGCCGGGGGCGGTGATGGCGATCTGGGCCCAGTCGTACCAGCGGTGGCCCTTCGCACCGCGTCCGGCGGACAGTTTCTGCCAGGCCCGCTTGGGGATCTTCTTGGCCAGGTGGTCGGCGCGCTGACCACCGACCGGGGTGGGGACGCGGTGGGTGATGGAGACCGCGAGCACGTAGCCGAGCTGCCGCCGCTCCAGGGCGGCGCGCAGGTGCGGGTTGTCGCCATAGACCTCGTCGCCAGCCGCCCATGCGGCCGCAACTCCCCCGTCCAAGGTGCGCTCGATCATCTGTCGGGCGAGCTGCGGCTTGGTGGCGAAGCCGACGTCGTCGGGGACAGCGGCCTGGCGGCAGCGGTCCGAGTCGCTCGTCCAGGCCTTGGGCAGGTAGAGCGCGCGATCGATGGCGGCGTGTCCGTGGCGGGAGGTGTAGGTGAGGTAGACGGCGACCTGGGCGTTCTCGATCCGCCCGGCGGTGCCGGTGTGCTGGCGCTGGACGCCGACGGTGCGGGTGCCCTTCTTTAGGTCGCCGGTCTCGTCCATCACCAGCACGGCCTGGTCGTCGGCCAGGTGCTCCAGCACGAACGCGCGCATGTCGTCCCGGACGAGGTCGGCGTCCCATTTGGCGCGGCCGAGCAGGTGCTGCAGGCCGTCGGGGGTGGCGTCCCCGGTGTGCTCGGCGATCGTCCAGCAGTTCTTGCGCGGCAGGTCCGCCAGCAACCCGAGCACCAACTGCCGGGCTCGAAGCCTGGGTTCGACCCGGCCGAATTGTCCCGCGATTCGCTCCATCAGGCCCTCGAACATCGCCCGCCAGCGGGCAGGCACTGCGCTGTGACCTGCGGCCACCGCTTCATCGTCAGTCCATACACCTCACGATGATCACCGGTGGCCGCAGCCGTCTCCGCACCAGGTCCCACCGACTCGATCACACTCCATGTTTGGATCGGGGTCTCTTGCGAATCCCGCTGGTCGCCGAAGTCCGCTGGAGATCTCCTGAGCGCGGCGCCGGAAACGTGTGATCATGCCGATATGGCATCTGGTCGGATCATTTTCCTCAACGGCACCTCCAGCTCGGGGAAGTCGAGCATCGCCAGGGAGCTTCTGGGCGTCCTGGACGATGGCGTCTTCTTCCACATGGCGGTCGACGGCTTCAACGCGATGCGCAGTAAGCGGGAGCTCGGGGCGGAGGAGCTCGACGCCGCGCTGCGGCGGACCAGGATGGGCTTCCACCGCTCGATCGCGGCCATGGCGGAGGCGGGCAACGACATCGTGGTCGACCATGTGCTGAGCGAGCCGTGGCGGCTGCTCGACTGCCTGACGGTGCTGCGGCCTGAGGACGTGCTGTTCGTCGGTGTCCACTGCCCGTTGGACGAGCTGGCCCGCCGCGAGCTGGCCCGGGGCGACCGCCCGCATGGCCTCGCGGCGCACCAGTACGACCTGGTCCACGGCCACGGTGACTACGACCTGGAGTGCGACACCAGCGCAGCAAGCCCACGTGAATGCGCGCAGCGGATCAAGGAGTTTCTCCCGCACCGCCCCAGCCCCACCGCCTTTACCCGCCTCCGCCGACGCCACCTGACTGACGGCCGGGAACCGCTGACGGCGTGAGGCATGCCTACTCGGCCGTGCTGGTCTCCTCGTGGCCGACACCTGAGCCCCGCTGATCCGTACGGGCAAGAGCCTGTGAATGAAGATCCACATCTACGGCTGGAGTACTAGCCGCGAGCTGCCCAGCCATTCGCACAGACACCGTTGCAGTACTAGGCCAACAGCGAGGCGGGAGTCACGAGCCGAGCGCGTTCGTGGAGTTCTCGTGCGGCGTGGTTCTTGAGGTGGGGGCGGATCAGCTTGAACATGGTGTGCATGCGTTGATCTGCCCGGCCTGACTGGACCAGAGGGTAGTCATCCAAAGCGAGGTTCCATGTTGCACATGCTGCTTCCAGGTGACCGATGGAGAATTGGCGTTCGGCGAGCATGGAACGCGTTTTCACCCGCGTTCTCCGGTAAACGTCATAGCGCAGCTTGTCCGACTGCTGCATGGCTTCTACGGCTCCGCGCATGTCACCCAATTCGTAACGGACTTGACTGGTGTGATAGTTCAGGGCTGCCGGATCGTATGAGCCGAACGCTTTCTCCCTTGATTCAGCCTTGTCCATCGCTACTTCAGCTTCTCGTAGGTACATCAATGCAGTGCTGCGGTCGCCGATTTGAGCGGCAGCGTGCGCCTGCTGCCCGGCGAGGAACGCGCGCATTCGCGGACCGGCCTGCGGAGATGCGGCTGCGGCGGCGTCGGCCAGCCGCATGGCTTGCCTCCCGTGCCCCAGGTCGACGGCCTGAAGGCTCATCCCCCGCAGCGTTGTGCAGTACGTCAAGTGATCCTCTGCCGCTCCGGCAAGCTCCAACGCCTTGAGGTAATACTGCTGCGCAAGGCCGTGAGCGCATTCATCCACAGCCATGTACCCGGTGAGATAGCTCAAGTCGGCAGCAGCCGACATCATTGCCTTGCGTACGGATTCCGAGGCGTCCGCCCGCAGATACGGGGCTACGGTGTTCACCAGGAAAGCCGCAGCCATCGGGCGGGCATGGCGGCCTCCGAATTGGTCATCGAGTTCTGACACCCGTTCGGTCATCGCAATGACCATGTCGACCTCTGGCATGCCAATGCGCTGAGTCCGGCCGGTCTGAGCAGCATCCATTCGACCGACCACTTCTGGCCAATTGGGCACGGCCAGCGCAACGGAAAAGAGACTTATACCGAGGACGCCACGCCGTGAGGGATCCATATCTCCCCTACCGAGATCGATCAGCCCTTCGACCGTACTCGGAGTGCCGTCCGAGCTACTGGCAGGGGTCGGGAATCCGGCCTCGGCGTGGGTGATGGGACGGCCCAGCTTCCGCGCCAGGGCTTCCAGGATCAGCGGTCTGACCGTCTCCTTGGGCAAGTGCCCCTGGCGCCACTGATGAGCTGACGGCTCGCGGTACTTGAGCGGGGTTCCTCGCTCGGTTCCGACACGATTCACGGCCTGGACGAACTGCCGCAGCGTCCAGCCGGTCTGCCGGTAAAGCCGTTCCAGGTGCCGATTCGGTTCCCGAGTGCCCATGAGCCCTCAACTCCCCGGTGCGTACGCGCACTTAAAGCTCTTAAAAGCCGCTGCTGCGGCTGACGTTTCCCGCGCGAGGCGGCCAAAGGACCCAGCCAGTAGTGCGTGCGGGCCGCCGCGCGAGCGCCTTCTGGTGACCCATCGCCATCAGCATCCGCAGTCGGTCGGCGAGTCTTCGCCCTCACCGACTTCCGCGAGGTTCGGCTGTACGACTGAGGGGCTGGTGCCGGCGAGGTCCGGTCAGTTCAGAGAGGTAGCTCCCCGCGCTTGACGGCGGAGACGAACGCCGACCAGCTCTCCGCCGGGAAGAGCAGTGCCGGGCCGGTTGGACGCTTGCTGTCGCGTACGGGCACGTCGGCGTGGCCGCGGGAGACTTCGAGGCATTCGCCTTGACCACCCCCGCTGTAGCTGGACTTGTACCACCCGATGAGGGTCGACGAGTCGGAGACCGTGTGCTCACTGCTGACCATGCGCGTGTTCCTCTGCTGCCGCCCTAACGAGGGCCAGTGACTCCTGTTGCGACAATGCGTCGCTCAGGGCCAGAGCGTAGGCGGTCTGGCAGGTGCTCACCAGGGCCGGATCATCCATGAGATTCCCGCTCAGGAAGCCCTCGACATAGGCCGCTGGGGCGGAGTCCTCGAAGCTCATGAGCGTGAGCAGACTCTCCATGAGCGAGTGCGCCCCAACGCCGTACGGAATGACATGTAGGCGCAGCCGCCCAGCCTCCGCCATGTCTGCGATCTTGCTCAGCTGTTCCGCCATGACCAAGGGGCCGCCGACACTGCGCCGCAGTACGGCCTCATCCAGCAGTGTCCAGACGACCGGCTGCGTCGGCCCATCGAGAATCCGACGACGCTTTGTTCGGATGACAACGGCCTCGTCAAGTGATTCGGCGGTGTGATTCGGCCGGTATGCACGGAAGAGGGCACGCGCGTAGTCGTCGGTCTGAAGCACACCGGGGACCAGCGCGAGCGCGAACTGCTGGATCAGCGTGGCCTGTTGCTCCAACTCGGCAGCCGCAGCGAAATGGTCGGCGTACTTCGACTCCAGATCCTCCAGCCACCGCGCGAAGAACCCGTCCGTGCCCAACGCCTGGTCGATCCGCGCAGCGTCATCCGGCTTGGGCAACCGGCGCCCTGCCTCCCAGTGGCTGATCAACGTGGGCGAGCACACCACGCGCTCACTCAGTTCTTCCTGCGTCATGCCAGCGGCTACACGGCGCAGCCTCAGTTCTTCCCCGTACTTCTCCCTAGGAGTACGGGGCCTGCGGTCCATCTTCATGGGCTAACTCCCCGAGTTGAAAGGTGCGTTGTCAGGCTCGCCCTACTAGCAGCGTAGCCAGAGCAGCCTCGACTCTGTGAGGGAAGCGCCACACAGCGTGATGAAACGCAGGACCCTCGCGACCGGCGTGCACCGGCCCGAGGGCGTGGCCACCAACCCCACGGAGGTTGACGACATGACCGAGCCTATCCAAAGGCTCATCGAACTGCTGTTGCGATGGCTGCTGCCCGCGTCGGGCCGACACCGCTCCGCCGCCCCGCCCGCATCAGCAGCGACCGGAGGGGTGCCGACATTGGCGCCCTTCATCTCCTCAAGCCGCCCGGTGCTGATGTCGGCACGTGATGAAGACGCACCCCTCATCCGCCCTTACGTTCTGACTCCCGAGGAATGGCAGGAACGGCGGGAACGGCGCTTGCAGCGCGGACGACGGCGGGCGCTGTGGCTGGCCGTGCACGGGTACGACGCCGGGCCGCGCTGGATTCACGGTGTGGAGGTGATGGGCTGATGCCCCGCATCTGCCGCCCCGTTCAGCTGCTGGAACCGGCGTCCGACCCGGCGCCGGTTGCCGGGTGCGATGTGTGCAGGGCCCTGGCCGGGCAGCGCGCGGAGGCCTACGCCGCAGGAGACAGGTCGAAGGTGTCCGACTGCAACGTCGAGATCGGCCGCCACCCCCACCGGAAGGCGGGGCGCTGATGGCAACCGAGGTGCGCAAGGCGGCGCGGGCATGAGCGAGGGCGCGTGCGTGACGTTGCTGGGCTCGCTGCGCTTCCGACACAGCGTACTTCCGACAGGGCAAGGGAGGTGAGACCGTGGGAGACAACCAGGAGGTCAACGGCTACGACGTGTTCGAGCAAGAGATCATCACGCCTGCCGAGCCCGAGCCGAGCCCCCAGCAGGATGAGGACGGCAGCGATGGCTAAGAAACCTTGGGCGGGCGTCGGCGCCTACATCAAGCGCGACCTGCCCGACCGTGCCCCCGCCTCGTCCTGGTGCGGCAAGCACCCCAAGGAACGCACCCGGCGCGTAGCGCATGCCAGGTGGGTGTGCCTGGACTGTGTACGGGAGGCCGGCCGCCTCGCCGGGCCGTAGCCGCGCCACCATCGGCCCCGCTCGCCAACTGTGGCGAGCGGGGCCGATGGGGGGTGGGCATCCTCGCCCCGCTCACCCCTGTACCTGCCCCAGCCAGTACAGCGTCCGGCGGAGTTCCTCCGGGAAGGGGTGGTGGGGGCCGTGGAGGCGTTCGGCGTCGTAGAGGAGGCGGGTCAGGGTTTCCTGGGCGGCGCCGCGTTCGCCCTGGGCGAGGAGGAGGTGGCCTATGGAGCGGCGGATTTCCAGGGGGCGTACCGGGTCGTCGGCGTAGTGCTCGAAGTACGGCAGGAGGGCGCGGTACTCCTCCAGGGCCTGGGCGACCTCGCCGAGCTGTTCGAGGCACTGGGCGGCCTCGTAGTGGAACTGGAGGGCCTGGCGGGTGGCGCCCGCACCGGATTCCTGGCCGAACTCCTCGGCCAGGAGGCGGAGTTCGGGCAGGGCGCGGCGGTACTGGCCGTCGTCCATGAGGGTGGCGGCGTACTGCTTGCGCAGGGTGCGGACGACCGGGGAGTGGGCGCCGTGGCGCTCGGCGGCGGCGGGCAGGATGCCGCCGAGGATGTCCACGGCGCGGGTGATCCTGCCCTGGTCGAGCAGGATCTTGACCTCGTCGACGGCGGCCGCGACGTCCGGGCCCGGTGAGGGGGACGAGGCGGGCGGCGGGGCGGCCGGGGGCGGCGGGGTCGCGGCGGAGGTCCAGGCGCCGGGGCCGGGGGTCCGGGGAGCGGAGGACGAGGACAGGGCGACCGAGGTGCGGGGGTCGGGGCCCGGGCGGTCGGGGCCGGGGGTTCCCGCGGCCTCGGGGGCGGCGAGCGCGGGCGCGGGGCGGTCCGGGGCCAGGGGGGTGGACAGGGCCGTGGGGGTCGGGGCGGGGGCTCCCGAGGAGCGTACGGGCCAGGGGGCCTGGGGGTGGCGGAAGGGACGGGTGGGGTCCATGGGGGCGAGGGGGGCGGGCGGGGTTGCCGCGGCGTGCGGGCCCGTGGTCGCGGCGGGCAGCAGGGGGGCCAGGGCCTGGTAGACCTCCTGGGCGTCCGCGGGGCGGGCCTGGGGGTCCTTGCGCAGCAGGTGCAGGACGAGGGCTTCGAGCGCCTCGGGGACGTCGGGGCGCAGCTTGCGCACCGGGACGGGCTCCTCGTGGAGGTGGCGGTGGAGGACGCCCAGGGCCGTGGAACCGGCGAAGGGGACCTCTCCGCTGAGGAGTTCGTGGAGGAGGATCCCCAGGGCGTAGAGGTCGGTGTAGGGGCCCACGGCTCCGCCCATCGCCTGCTCGGGCGCCATGTACGCGGGGCTGCCGATGGGGGAGCCGGTGTGGGTGAGGCGGGTGGTGTCGGTGTCCAGCGCGGAGGCGATGCCCAGGTCGAGGATGACCAGGGAGCCGTCCGGGCGGATCATGACGTTGCGGGGCTTGAGGTCGCGGTGGACGATCGGGACCGCGTGGACGGAGGCCAGTACGGCGCACAGCTGGGCGGCGACGGAGACCGCCCAGGGCCACGGGTAGGGGTCGTGCTCGGCGAGGTGGTCGGAGAGGTCTGCGCCCTCGACGTACTGCATGACCAGATAGAGGTCCTCGTCGTCGCTGCCGGCGTCGTGGACGGTGACCAGTCCGGGGTGGTCGACCTGCGCGGTGACGCGGCATTCGCGGACGAAGCGGCGGCGCATCTCCTCGCCGTCCGGGGTGCCCGCCACCCGGTCCGGGCGCAGCAGTTTGACGCCGACCCGGCGGTCCAGGCGGCGGTCGTAGCCGATCCAGACCTGGCCCATGCCGCCCTGTCCGAGCAGGGCGGACAGTTCGTAACGCTCGCCGATGACCCGGCCGTTCACCGTCCTTCCTCCTTGCGGAGGTAGTCGCTGAGTTCGTCGAGCTCGGCCCGTACGCGGTCGATGCGCTGGGGCTGCGGCCGGTCCTGGGGGGCGGCGTACGGGTTGCCGGGCGGTGGGGCGGGAGACGCCGGGGTGGCGGGGCCCGGTGGCGACGGCAGGCGGGTCTCGGTCATGGCGTACGGGTTGGGGGGCCCGGCGGGGCGGACGCCCTGGTAGGGCTGGGTCTCCTGGACGTGGAGCGGTGCCTGGGCGGGCGGCTGCGGCGGGCCGTAGGGGTGCGCGTAGGGCAGGGCGGCGGGCGCCGCGCCGGGGTAGGCCGCGGGGGCGTGGCCGGCGCCGTATGCGGCGGCGCGCTGGGCGCGGGCGTCGACGACGAGGTAGTAGGCCACGGCCGCCGCGATCTGCATCAGCAGCAGCCCCACCCCGGCGTTGGTGCGCCAGTCCGTCTCGGCGAAGCTGGTGATCAGCGCGCAGCTGCCGATGATCGCCACCAGGTCGGCGGCGAACAGCCACCAGCCCAGCCGCCCGCGCTGCACGATCGCGGCCCGCAGCATCGGCACCCAGGCCAGCAGTCCCAGGCTGAGCACCGCGGCGGCCACGAAGACCACCCGCAGCACGATGACCGTTCCCCGCGCCGGCGGACGGTACGGCTGGTGGGCAGGGGCGGGGCCGTGCATCACTGCTCCTGGGTCGGATCGGGTCGTGGCCGCCGGGCCGCACCGTCACGGCGGCGGCCTCGCGTACGAACGCGCGGTGCGCCGGTGCGCACACGCGTCTGCGAGCGTATCCACGACGCCGGGCGCGTGCGCGGGGGTTCTGCGGAATGGGCAGGCCGATGTGGCCGGGCCGGGACGGTGCGTCCCGCGTCCGGCCGGCCGGCCCGTCCGCTCAGTCCGGGCTGACCGACCCGTCCGTCAGCCCGTCGTGCAGGCCCTGCACCAGCTGCTCCCCCAGCCGCGACGCCATGCGCAGCGCCTCCTCGAAGGCGGCCAGGTCGCGAAAGCGCCGGCCGTAGCGGCGCTGTTCGGCGAGCGGCAGCCGGGGCAGCTGGAGGCGGCGGACGTCGAGCCGGGTGGCGGTGGAGGCGTAGCTGCTGGCCTGGCGGTTGTTGGCGGTGCCGCGCAGGAAGCCGGCGAGGAACCAGGGGTCGACGGCGGCCGGGTCGGGCCGCAGCAGGGTGAGGTTGCGGCCGAGGGCGGCGCCGGCGGTGGCGTCGTCGACGACCCGGGCGATGGCGCCGCCACCGAGGACCGGGACGACGACGTCGTCCGCGCGGACCAGGACCGGCTCCTCGGCCGGCCCGGAGGCGGACGCTTCGGGGAGGGTGCCGGAGGGGGCGCCGCCGCCGATGACGTCATGGTCGGTGAGGACCGCGGGCGCTTGCTCGGGGGTTGCGGTGCCGGCGCCGCCCGCGCGCAGCACCAGGGCGCCGGAGCGGGCGAGTTCGCCGACGGTGGTCAGCGGCCAGCGGGCGGTGGCGGCGAGGTCGGGGAGGGTGTCGCCGGCCCCGGGGCGCGGGGTGAGTTCGGTCGTACGGGCGAGGGTGGCGGTCAGCCGGTCGCGGACCCGGGCGAGTTCGGCGGGGCCGCCGGCCGCGGAGGGCGGCGGGAGGTGCCGGGCCGGGGCGAGGTCGACGTCGTCGTCGAGGAGGTCGATGGCGGCCAGCGACCGCCGTACGCCGGGCACCTCCTCGATGCCGCCGTCGCCGTCGAAGGCCTGCCAGGCGTCGACGGCGGTGGCGCGGACGCTCGGCCAGTCGGGCTTGTCGCGGCCGGGGGCCGCGCCGGTGGCCGAGTCGGCGGTGTCGACGACGAGGAGCTCGGGGGTGGGCGGGGTGGCGCCGCCGGGCTTGCGCAGCACCCACAGGTGCAGCGGGACGCCGTTGGGCGGGGCGGCGCCGGCGGGCAGCGCGATGACGGCGCGCAGTGCGCCGCGGCGCAGCAGGTCGGCGCGGATCCGGCGGCCGGAGCGGCGGGAGGCGGCGGCGGGCGGCATGAGCAGGACGGCGGTGCCGCCTTCCCGCAGCCGGGCCAGGGCGTGCTGGACCCAGGCCAGTTCGGACTCGGTGCGGGCCGGGAAGCCGTACTCCCAGCGGGGGTCGTAGGCGAGTTCGTCGTGGCCCCAGTTGCGTTCGTTGAACGGCGGGTGGACGAGTACGGCGTCGGCGGCGAGCTGGGGGAAGGCGTCGGCGCGCAGGGTGTCGGCGGCCCGTACCCGGACCTGGGCGCCGGGGGCGTTCAGGGCGAGGCGGAGCGCGGTGAGCGCGGCGAGGTCGGGGTCGGTCTCCTGGCCGTGGAGGGTGACGGGGGCGCCGTCGGGGTCGTCGGTGTTCTCCCCGGCCCGTTCCCGGGCGGCGGTCAGCAGCGCGCCGGCGCCGCAGGCCGGGTCGAGGACGGTGCGCAACGGGCCGGCCAGGGCGGCCAGTTCGGCCATCAGCGCGGCCGGTCCGGGCGGGGTCAGGGTGTACTGCCGGGGGTTGGCGTCCAGGTGGCGGCCGAGCAGGAAGGCGTACGCCTCGGGGGCGCCGTCGGCGGCGGCGAGGTCGCCGGTGGCCCGCACGAGCGCGGCGGAGGGGGCGAGCGCCTCGCGGGTCAGCCCGTGTACGGGGTGCTCGGCGCCGAGCCGGGCGGTCAGGACGGAGGCGAGCATCGCGGGCAGTACGCCGGTCAGTTCGGCGTCGTCGGTGGCGGCCCGCAGCTGCTGCCAGGCCGAGGGGCGGTCGCGGGCCAGCAGCAGTACGGCGCCGGCCTGCCGCAGTGCGGCCGCGGCGCCGGCCGGGTGTCCGACGAGCTGCTGCCAGACCCGCTCACGCAGCGGCACCTCGGCGAGTTTGCCCTGGTCGCGCAGCCACTGCTCGATGTCGCGGAGGGCGAAGGCGGGGCTGGTCTCGGTGCCGCCGACGGGCTTGGGGAAGTCCGCGTGGCGGCGCCGCCAGTTGCTGACCGCGGCGCGGCCGACGCCGGCGAGCCGGGCGATGCCGGCGGCGGTCACCTCGGTGGGACGGGCGTCCTTCCTGGTGTCCGTCGCGTTGTCCGGTGATGCGTTGTCCGGCACCTGGCTGACTCCCATCCGCGTGACCCCCGACCTCCCATGACCCCGACCCTGTGTCGGCAAGCATACCTACCTTCGATCAACCTCCCCCTTCACAGCGTGAACAAACCATTCACACTCCTTCATGTTGACTCGGTTCACAGCCTCTGTTCTTATTGACCCATCGCTTCAGCGGAATTCGCATCGAGTGCCCGGAAGGGGCCCCTTCGCATGTCTCAGCAGATGCACTACCAGCCCACCCCCCAGGGCCCGGCCGGCCACGCCCACCAGGCGCCCCGCAACGGGCTCGGCATCGCCGCCCTGATCCTCGGCATCATCGGCACGCTCAGCGGTATCCCGATGATCCTGTTCTGGCTGGCCGGGCCGCTCGGCCTGCTGGCCCTGATCTTCGGCCTGGTCGGCATGAGCCGGGTCAAGAAGGGCCAGGCCACCAACAAGGGCGTGGCGGTCACCGGCACGATCACCGGCGTCCTCGCGATCGTCCTCGCGGTCGTCGGAGTCATCGTCACCGTGCTGGCGGTCAACAAGGCCGTCGACGAGGTGAACAAGGAGTTCGACAAGCAGTCGGGCAGCAGCAGCAACATCAAGGACCTCGGCGCGGGTCAGGCCGCGAAGTACAACAACGGCCTGGAGGTGACGGTCTCGAAGCCGACCCCGTTCACCGTCGACAAGAACACCCTGATCAGCGGCCACACCGAGGGCAACAAGGCGTACAAGGTCACCGTCACGCTCAAGAACACCGGCGACAAGGCGGCCACCAACCCGCTCATGACGACCGACGCGGAGGCCGACGGCAAGAAGGCCGAGGAGGTCGCCGACGACAAGCACGGCATCCTCCACCACGACTGGGAGAAGACGCTCGACCCCAACGAGTCCGACAGCGTGGAGATGGTCTTCGACGCACCGCCGTCCGCCAAGGAGCTCTCCATCAAGATCACCCCGGACCTGCTGCTCGACCCCGCGAACTGGAAGCTGGCCCTCTGAGGCACGGGCTCCCCTCCCCGCTCGGCACTCCCGCCGGCCCGGCACCGCACACCCGCGGTGCCGGGCCGGCGGCCGTCCGGCGCCGGGAACGGGCGGCACCCCAGCACCGTCTCACCCACTGCCCCGGCCGGCACCCGGTGCGCCCACCGCCCGGCGGCCCGCACCGCCGGTGCGAGTATCTTTCCGGCAGTTGAGAGTGAGTGAGGACCCCATGGACACGGCCGCAGCAACGGCCGGGGGCGGCCCCGGACCGGCCCCGGCGGAGAGCGGCGCGGCCGTGCCGCCACCCCGGAACGGCGGGCAGGCTGCGACCGCCCCCATACCCCCGGGCGCCCGCGGCCCCCTGCGCCGCGCCGCCCACCGCCTTCGCGACGGCACCGCCCCCCTGCGCGCACCGCGCTGGGACCCCTACTGGACGGCCGCGTTCTTCTTCCTCTGCTTCGCCGTGCTCTCCCTGTGCCGCTTCAGCGGCATGGCCGGCTCCTCCTGGGACCTGGGCATCTTCGAACAGGCCATCCGCGGCTACGCCCACTTCCAGGCCCCGATCGTCGACCTCAAGGGCCCCGGCACCAACATCCTGGGCGACCACTTCAGCCCCGTCCTGATCGTCCTCGCCCCCCTCTACCGGCTCTTCCCCTCCCCCCTGACGCTGCTGATCGCCCAGGCCGCCCTGTTCGCGCTCTCCGCGATCCCGGTCACTCGCGCTGCCGCCCGCCACCTGGGCCGCCTGCCGGGCCTGGCCGTCGGCCTCGCGTACGGCATGTCCTGGGGCGTGCAGAAGGCCGTCGACTTCGACTTCCACGAGATCGCCTTCGCACTGCCGCTGATCGCCTTCGCCCTCGAAGCGGTACTGCGCGGACGCTGGACCGCCGCGGTCTGCTGGGCCGCGCCCCTGGTGCTGGTCAAGGAGGACCTGGGGGTCACCGCCGCCACCATCGGCGCCCTCGCGCTGCTGCGCACCCGCCGCGCCAGTCCGCTGCCCATCGCGCTGGTCGCCTTCGGCCTCACCGCCACCGCGCTCACCCTCGGCGTGCTGATCCCGTCCTTCAACGGCTCCGGCTCATACGACTACTGGAGCAAGTTCGGGGCCGACGGCGCCGGCGCCACCATCCCCCTCGACACCGCCGTGCGCACCACGCTGTGGGTCCTGCTGCCCACCACCGGCCTGCTCGCCGTGCGCTCCCCGCTCCTGCTGGTCGCGCTGCCCACCCTCGGCTGGCGGTTCCTGTCCCACGAACCGCACTACTGGGGCATCGACTGGCACTACAACGCCGTCCTGATGCCGGTGGTCTTCCTCGCGCTGGTCGACGCCCTGCCGCGGGCCCGCGTCTCCGCCCGCCCCTGGCTGCGCGCCTACGCCCACCATCTGCCGGCCGCCGTACTGGCCGCCGCCCTCGCGCTGAGCACCACGCTCCCGCTGGCCCGCCTCACCGAGCCCGCCACCTACCGCACACCGGCGTCGGTCACCGCCGCCGAGCGGCTGCTGGAGCGCATACCCGACGGCGCGACCGTCGAGTCCGACATCCGCCCGCTGAGCCGGCTGACCAGCCGCACCCGGGTCTTCTGGACCGGCGACACGGACGGCCTGGCACCCGACTACGTCGCCGTCCAGCTCCGCGACGAGCGCACCCCGCGGCAGGCGCTCGCCGACGCCGCCGCCCGCCACCGCACCTCCACCTACGTCGTCCTCGGCGCCGCCGCGGACATCGTCGTGCTGCACCGGACCTCGGCCCGCTGACGGCCTGCCGCGGGCGCGGCAGGCCGGGGCCGCCGCCCTACGAACCCAGCACCGTGGTCAGGAACTCCCCCACCCAGGCCAGCAGTTCGCGGCCGACCAGGGGCTTGCCGCCGATCTTGCCGGTGGTCGGGCGCGGCACCAGGATCTGGCGGGTGGCCGGCTTGAGGACCGTACGGGGGTAGAGGCGCTTGAGGCGCAGCTCCTGGGACTCGCGCAGCTCCACCGGGCCGAAGCGCACATTCGCGCCCTGCAGGGTGATGTCGCTGACGCCGCAGGCGCGGGCGAGCATCCGCAGACCGGCGACCAGGAGCAGGTTCTCGACGGGCTCGGGCAGCTTGCCGTAGCGGTCGGTCAGCTCCTCGCGGACGGCCGCGATGTCCTCCTCCGAGGCGGCGGAGGCGATGGCGCGGTAGGCCTGCAGGCGCAGCCGCTCGCCGGGCGCGTAGTCGTGCGGGACATGCGCGTCCACCGGCAGCTCGATCTTGACCTCCAGCGGCGGCTCCTCCTCCGCCCCGCCCTCCAGGGACGCCCGGTAGTCGGCGACGGCCTCGCCCACCATCCGTACGTACAGGTCGAAGCCGACGCCCGCGATATGGCCGGACTGCTCGCCGCCCAGCAGATTGCCCGCGCCGCGGATCTCCAGGTCCTTCATGGCCACGTACATGCCCGCGCCCATCTCGGTGTGCTGGGCGATCGTCGCGAGGCGCTCGTGGGCGGTCTCGGTCAGCGGCTTCTCCGGCGGGTAGAGGAAGTAGGCGTAGCCGCGTTCGCGGCCGCGGCCCACCCGGCCGCGCAGCTGGTGGAGCTGGGAGAGGCCGAAGTTGTCGCCGCGCTCGACGATCAGGGTGTTGGCGTTGGAGATGTCGATGCCGGACTCGACGATCGTGGTCGAGACCAGGACGTCGAACTTCTTCTCCCAGAAGTCGACGACGACCTGCTCCAGCTGCGACTCGCCCATCTGGCCGTGGGCGGTCTGGATCCGGGCCTCGGGGACGATCTCGCGCAGGCGGGCGGCGGCCCGGTCGATGGACTCCACGCGGTTGTGGATGTAGAAGACCTGGCCCTCGCGCAGCAGTTCACGCCGGATGGCGGCACCGATCTGCTTCTGCTCGTACGGGCCGACGAAGGTCAGGACCGGGTGGCGCTCCTCCGGCGGGGTGGTGATCGTCGACATCTCGCGGATGCCGGTGACCGCCATCTCCAGGGTGCGGGGGATGGGCGTCGCGGACATCGTCAGGACGTCCACATTGGCGCGGAGCTTCTTCAGCTGCTCCTTGTGCTCGACGCCGAAGCGCTGCTCCTCGTCGACGATGACCAGACCCAGGTCCTTGAACTTGGTCTCGGAGGAGAACAGGCGGTGGGTGCCGATGACCAGGTCGACGGAGCCGTCGCGCAGCCCTTCCAGGACGGCCTTGGCCTCGGTGTCGGTCTGGAAGCGGGACAGCGCCCGGACGTTGACCGGGAACTGGCCGTAGCGCTCGGTGAACGTGCCGTGGTGCTGCTGGACCAGCAGGGTGGTCGGGACCAGAACGGCCACCTGCTTGCCGTCCTGGACGGCCTTGAAGGCGGCGCGGACCGCGATCTCGGTCTTGCCGTAGCCGACGTCGCCGCAGATCAGCCGGTCCATCGGGACCGACTTCTCCATGTCCTCCTTGACCTCGGCGATGGTCGTGAGCTGGTCGGGGGTCTCCGCGTACGGGAAGGCGTCCTCCAGCTCCCGCTGCCAGGGGGTGTCCGGGCCGAAGGTGTGGCCGGGGGCCGCCATCCGGGCGGAGTAGAGCTTGATGAGGTCGGCGGCGATCTCCTTGACGGCCTTCTTGGCGCGCGCCTTGGTCTTGGTCCAGTCGGCGCCGCCCAGGCGGTGCAGTGTCGGGGCCTCGCCGCCCACGTACTTGGTGACCTGCTCCAGCTGGTCGGTGGGGATGTAGAGGCGGTCACCGGGCTGGCCGCGCTTGGCGGGGGCGTACTCGACGAGGAGGTACTCACGGGTGGCGCCCTGGACCGTGCGCTGCACCATCTCGATGTAGCGGCCCACACCGTGCTGCTCGTGGACGATGAAGTCGCCGGCCTGGAGCGTGAGCGGGTCGATGGTCTTGCGGCGGCGGGCCGGCATCCGGGCCGCGTCCTTGCCGGCCGCCTTCTGCCCGGACAGGTCGGTCTCGGTGAGCACGGCGAGCCTGAGCGACGGATCGAGGAAGCCGTTGTCGAGGGAGCCGCAGGCGACATGGACGACCGAGGGAGTGATCTCGGGGAGGTCCGCGTCGAGGCGGGCGGCGATGCCCTCGCCGCCGAGGACCTCGACGGTGCGGGCCGCCGGGCCGTGCGCCTCGGTGACATAGACCGTCCGCCAGCCGTCGGCCAGCCACTGCTTGGTGTCGGCGAGCGCCCGCTGGGTGTCGCCGCGGTAGGTCTCGGGGGCGTGCATCCCGAGCTTGAGGGTGTCGTCGTCGAGCGTCTCGTCGGCCGCACCGAGCTCGCCGCCGCCAGCGGCGAACGGCGTGACCGACCACCACATCATCCCCAGCTCACGGGCCCGGTCGCGGACGTCCGCGATGCCCCACAGGGACGCCGCGCCGACGTCGATCGGCGCCTCGCCGCCCCCGGCGCTGGCCGCCCAGGACGCCTGGAGGAACTCCTGGCTGGTGGCCACCAGGTCGGCGGCCCGGGTGCGCACCCGCTCCGGGTCGCACACCACGGCCATGGAGCCCTCGGGCAGGACGTCCAGCACCAGCTCCATGTCGTCGACCAGGACGGGAGCCAGCGACTCCATGCCCTCCACGGCGATGCCCTCGGCGATCTTGCCGAGCAGTTCGCCCAGCTCCGGGTGCTGCTCGGCGAGCGCGGCGGCCCGGGTGCGGACGTCCTCGGTCAGCAGCAGCTCACGGCACGGCGGCGCCCACAGGCCGTGCTCGGCGACCTCCAGCGAGCGCTGGTCGGCGACCTTGAAGTAGCGGATCTCCTCGACGTCGTCGCCCCAGAACTCGACCCGCAGCGGGTGCTCCTCGGTGGGCGGGAAGACGTCCAGGATGCCGCCGCGGACGGCGAACTCGCCGCGCTTCTCGACCAGTTCGACGCGGGCGTAGGCGGCCGCCGCCAGACCGTCGACGACCTCTTCGAGATCGGCGGTCTGGCCCGTGCGCAAACTGACCGGCTCCAGGTCGCCCAGGCCCTTGACCTGCGGCTGGAGCACCGAGCGGATCGGGGCGACGACGACGGAGACCGGGCCGGCACTCGGGTCGTCCTGGCGCGGGTGGGCGAGCCGGCGCAGCACCGCCAGGCGCCGGCCGACGGTGTCGGAGCGCGGGGAGAGCCGCTCGTGCGGCAGCGTCTCCCAGGACGGGTACTCGACGACCGAGTGGGCCTGGCCGGCGGGCATCAGGCTGCGCACCGCGGCGGCGAGGTCCTCGGCCTCCCGGCCGGTGGCGGTCACGGCCAGCACGGTGCGCTTGGACTCGCGGGCGAGCGCGGCCACCACGAACGGGCGGGCGGCCGGCGGCCCCACCAGATCCACGTGCGGGCGGTGTCCGTCGGACGCGGCCTGCACCGCTTCGGCGAGCGCCGGGTCCCGTACGACGGCGTCGAGCAGACCAGTCAGGCTCATGAAAAGGTTCCGTCCCAGCAAGCGAGGCGATCAACGCGAACGGCCCGCGGCATCGCACGGGCGGGGCTGCCCACGATACGCCCGAGCACCGACAACCCGCCGACCGAGCGGCAGCGGCCCGGCGGCGGCCCCGCGCGGCGGGGCGTCCGCCTTCTGGGAGCACCGTTCCGCATCGCGGCGCCGCGTGGTTGGCTGTCGACCGGAACGGTGCCCGATACACACAACCGGGGAGCACGCCGCAGCCGCACCGAGGAGGGGGACCCGTGAGCCGTACGGCCAGGAACAGCGACAGCCCGACGGACCGGGGGACGGACGGCCCCGGCACCCCGGCGGCAGCACCCCGCCCCGCGCGCACCGCCCGGCGCGGCCCGGTCGTCGCCGCCCTCATGCTCGGTATGGCGCTGGCCGCGCTGGACTCCACGATCATCGCCACCGCCATCCCGCAGATCGTCGGCGACCTCGGCGGCTTCGCGGTCTTCTCCTGGCTGTTCTCCGGCTACCTGCTGGCCGTCACCGTCACCCTGCCCGTCTACGGCAAGCTCTCCGACACCTTCGGCCGCAAGCCGATCCTGGTCTGCGGCATCGTGCTCTTCCTCGCCGGCTCCCTGGCCTGCGCCGGCGCCTGGGACATGGCGTCGCTGATCGCCTTCCGGGTACTGCAGGGGCTGGGCGGCGGCGCCCTCCAGGGCACCGTGCAGACCATCGCCGCCGACCTCTACCCGGGGCCCGAACGCCCCAAGATCCAGGCCAGGCTCTCCGGCGTATGGGCCACCTCCGCGGTCGCCGGCCCCGCACTGGGCGGGCTGCTCGCCACCTACGCCGACTGGCGGTGGATCTTCCTGGTCAATGTGCCGGTGGGCGCGATGGCGCTGTGGCTGGTCGCGCGGCACTTCCAGGAGGAGGCGCCCGGCCGCGGCGCCGGACGGGGAGCCGACGGGCGCCGGCCGCGCGTCGACTGGCCCGGCGCGCTGGCGATCTTCGCCTGCGGCGGGCTGCTGCTGACCGCACTGGTCCAGGGCGGCGTCGCCTGGCCCTGGCTCTCCACACCGGCGCTGCTGCTGCTCACCGGCAGCGCGGTGTGCGCGGCGGTCACCGTCTGGATCGAACGCCGCGCCGCGGAACCGATCATCCCCGGCTGGGTCTGGCGCCGCCGCACCATCGCCGCCGTCAACCTCGCCCTGGGCGCGCTGGGCCTGCTGATGGTCGCCCCGACCGTCTTCCTGCCCACCTACGCCCAGTCGGTACTGGGCCTGGGCCCGACGGCCGCCGGTTTCGTGCTCTGCGTGATGACCCTGAGCTGGCCGGTGTCGGCCGCCCTGAGCAGCCACGTCTACCGGCGCACCGGTATCCGCACCTGCGCGATGCTCGGCATCGGCGCGGCCGCGCTGATCCTGCTCGCCTTCCCGCTGCTGCCCTACCCCGGCGCCGCCTGGCAGCCCGCCCTGATCATGCTGGCGCTGGGCGCCGCCCTCGGGCTCTTCCAGCTGCCGCTGATCATCGGCGTCCAGTCCTCGGTCGGCTACCCGGAGCGCGGCACCGCCACCGCCTCGATACTGTTCTGCCGCCAGGTCGGCCAGTCGGTGGGCGCCGCGCTCTTCGGCGCGCTGGCCAACGCCACCCTCGGCGACCGCCTCGCGCACGCCCCCTCCGACATCCGCCCCGGCCTGCCCGGCGACCTCGACGCCGTCTCGCACGCCCTGGAACACGCCGGTGCGCTCAGCGCCCGCGCCACCGACTACCTGCGCCGCGCCGTCGACACCACCGTCGACCACGTCTACCTCGGCGCCGCCGCGGCCGCCGCCCTCGCCCTGATCGCCCTCGCACTGCTGGCACCCCAGCGCTTCCCGGTGCACACGGACGCCGGTGCGGACCACGGCGACACGGCCCGTACGGGCGAGGACGAGGCCAAGGACGAGGACGAGGACGAGGAGCGGCCTGCCGGGAAGTGAGGCGGGCGGGAAGTGAGGCGGCCGGGAAGTGAGGCGGGCGGTCAGCCCCGCGGCCGGGGCAGCTCCGTCGTCAGGGTGTCCTCGTCGTCGGGGTCGGTACCGAGCGCCTCGGCGGGACCGGCGCCACCGTCCCCACCGTCCCCGTCCTCCTCCGCCACCGGCGGCTTGCCGGTGAGCGCGGCCAGGCTGTTGCGGACATGCGTCATATGCGTGCGGACCTCCTCGCGCTCCTCCGCATGTTCACGCAGGACCCGTTCCGTGGCCCGCTCGATGCGCTCCACCTCGACCCTCGCCCGTGCCAGCAGCCCCGCCGCACGATCCTCGGCATCCTCCTGCCGGTGCCGGGCGGCCTCCTCGGCCTCCGCGCAGAGCCGGCGGTGGTCGGCGAGGACGGCCTGCCCGCGGGCGTCCAGCTCCGCGACCAACTGGTCCATCTCCGTCTCCAGCTTCGCCAGGTCCCGCCCGGCCGCCTCCCACGCCTCGTCCTGCTGCTTCTCCTGCTCACGCAGCAGCCGGGCGGTCTCCACGGCCGCCGCCGCCAGCTCCTCGGCCGCCTCGGCGCGCAGCCGCTCGGCGTCCTTGGCGGCCGCGGCCATGCGCTTCGCCGCGTCATCCTGCGCCACCTCCTCGGCGCGCCGGGCCAGCTCGTCCGCCTCGGTACGCAGCGCGGAGGCGGCCCGGTCCGCCGCGGCCCGGACCTCGTGCGCATGCCGGTCGGCCTCGTCCCGGGCCCGCTCGGCAGCCTCCTCCGCCTCCGCGCGCAGCCGCTCCGCCTCGGACTCCGCCGTCGTCAGGATCAGCCGGGCCTCGCTGCCGAGGGACTCATACGTCTGCGGCGGCAGCTTCGCCAGATAGACGCGCAGCTCCGCGAGTTCGGCCTCCATCTCGTTGCACAGGACGGTGAGCCGGGCGGCACGCTCCCAGCAGGAGTCGCGGTCGATCGAGAGCCCCTCGAACCGGCGGTCCACATCCTGCGGCCGGTAGCCACGCCCTCGTACGGTCTCGAACCCGTGAGGCGAAACCGATGCACTCATCCCTCAAGCCCCTCTGTGCAGTTACGCGCGCTGTCCTTCGGCCCGGTGCGAACTCCCACCTTCGCGACACTCCGCCCGAGCCGTCCCACCAGGATGCGTCATTTATCGCCAGAAGTCGGAATTGGATCATCGTTGCGCAAAGGTGTCCCACGAAGACCGCCCTGTGCGGGACCGTCATCGACGGCCCCACACAGGGCGGGAGGTATCGGCCGCGGACTGCGCGGACCCCGTAGGACGCCTAAAGCAGGCCGTCCCACATCTGCTCCAAAAGCACCGACCACCAGGTCTCCGGCGAACCGAGCGCCGGCGGATCCAGCGCCACCAGCTGCGCCTGGAAGTCGACGGTCCAGCGGCCCGCCTGCTCCGGCGTCAGCCCGTAGCGCAGCCGCCACATCCGCCCCAGCATCGCCAGACAGCGCACGAACTCCGGCAGCCCGGAGTTGACGAACTGCGGCGTGGCCGGCTGACCGCCCGGACCGGCCTCCAGCGGTACCGCCACGATGTTCGCGGTGCCGTACTGGACACACAGCTGACGGCCGAAGTCATTGCCCATCACCAGATACGACCCGGCGTCCGGCGCCGGCTGCACCCGCCGCTCCGCCGCCAGCTCCGCCAGCGTCGGCACCGGACGGCCCGGCTGCGCCTGCGCCCAGAAGAACGGCCCGAAGTCGACCGGCAGCCCGGCCCACACGAGCATCTGCGCCACCACCTCCGGCACGCCCTGCCGGGAGACCGCCCGCTGGTCGAAGCGGAAGATCCCCTGCGGGCCGAAGGACTGCTCCAGCTCCTGGCCGATCACCTGCGGCGGCACCGGCGGAACCGGCTGCACCTGCGAGGGGTGCGGCAACGGCACCCGCACCGGCGCCGGCCGCGCCGGACCGTCCGCGACCTGGTGCAACTCGCCCTGATGCTCGACGAGATGCCGTACGCCCTGCTGACGCGAGGCATGGTCGCGGCCGTAGGCGGCGGTGTGACTGATGCGCACCTGCGGCCAGTTGTCCCGGATCATCCGGGCGCAGTAACCGCCCGGAAGATCACAGCACTCCAGCTCGGTGTGCAGCTCCAGGACCTGCTGCGGCGGGACGTTCATCCCGCGCAGCTCGTGCAGCAGCTGCCACTCCGGATGCGGCGTACCGGGCGCCGAGCGGCGCACGATCTTCTGCTCGGAGCCGTCCGGCGCGCGATAGCTGAGCACCGCCATGTAGCCGGGGCCGACGGTCGGCTGACCACCGGGAGCCTGCGGATAGCCGTACGCACCCGGGGGACCGGGCGGCGCGGGCTGCCCCGGCGGCGGACCGGGCACCCCCGCGGAAGGGACGCCGGGACCGGGCGAGGGGGCAGGCGGCGGCATACCGGGAGTCCCCGGTCCGCCGGGACCGCCGGGCCCGGGCAGCGCGGCACCGCTGGCGAGCATCGTCGCCGCCGCATGCACCCCACCACCGCCGGTGCCGCCCGCGGCGGGCGGCGGCTGCGGGGGCGGCGGACCGTCCTGGCCGCCCTGACCGCCCGGCCCCCGGCCGGCCGCGGGCACACCGGGCCTACCGGGCGGACCGGGCGGCTTGGGCGCACCCGGCGGGCCAGGCGGCTTGGGCGCGCCCGGCGGACCGGGCGGCGGCGGCACACCAGGGCCGCCCGCACCGGCCGCACCCGCCAGCTCGGCCTGCAGGGACGCCCCGTCGGCCAGCATGGTCGCCGCGGCATGCACCCCGCCGCCGCCGGCGCCAGGGGCACCCGAACCGCCGGCACCGGACCCGTCGGCGGCACCGGGCCGGTCCGTCCCGCCCGGCCCGTCCACCGCACTGAGGTCGACATCCGCCGCGTCCAGCTGCGAGACCAGCTGCGTCGGCACATAGCCACCCGCCGGAGCACCCGGCGCACCGGGGCCGGACGCCGCCGGGCGGGCCTCGGCCTTGCCCGTCTCGGCCTCCGCGAGCTTCGCCGGATCCTGCACCGCGCCACCGCGGCCCGCACCGGGCCTGCCCGGCGCGCCCGGAGGCGGCGGCGGGCCCGCGGCCGCGTTACCGGGCAGCGACGAGCCGTCGGCCAGCATCGTCGCCGCGGCATGCACCCCGCCGCCCACGGGCGGCGCAGGCGGAGGCGGCGTACCAGGGCCCGACCCGGCCGGCGCACCGGCGGCACCCGGCGGAGGCGGCACATCGGCGACCGGCGCCCCGGACGGCGGCGGCAGATCCGGCAGCCCCGCCGCCGGCGGCGCCGACGGCATCGGCGGCAGCGGCCCGCCACCGGGCACGGCCGCGGCGGCCCCGTCCGGCACGTCCAGCGCGGGCGCGATCTGCGTACGGGGCAACTGGCTGCCGCCGTGCAGCAGCTCGGTCTTGGCCTCGGGCCGCGCCCGCGGCGCGGACGGCGTCTCGTCCTCCTCGTCGAAACCCGCCAGCGGCGGCGCGAAGACCGTCGCGGGCAGCTCCACGGAACGGTCCTCGGACCCCGCGTCCGTACCCGTCGTGTCCGCGGCGGCCCACGGCGTCGCGTCAGCGGCCGCACCGGCCGGCGCGGCCGCGGCCGCCCCCGGGCCCGCCACGTCCGCGCCCGGCTGCGCGGCCCCGCCGTCGGCGGCGTTCACACTCACCTCGGCCCAGGCGTCCGCGGCCCCGGCCTCCGGCGACGAGGGGGCCGCCGGCTGCGGGGCCGCGGCCTGCGCCGGCACCGAAGGCGCGGCCGCGGCTACGCCACCGCGCCGGTCCGGGATGCCGATCGCGTCCGCCGCCTCCTGCAACCACTCCGGCGGCGTCAGCAGAAACGAGGTGGCCTCCAGATCGATCCGCTGCGGCGCGGGCTCGGCCGCACCGGGCCCGCCGTCCACCGCGGGGCCGTACTCCTCCTCGTACCGCCGGATCACCTCACCCACCGGCAGCCCCGGCCACAGCGTCGTCTCCCCACTGTCCCGCGCGATCACCAGCCGGGCCCGGCCGCCCTCCGTCGCCGGACCACCCTCCCGGTCCTCGGCCCAGGCCACAAAGCCCAGATCGAACTCCCGCACCCGCACCTCACGGTGCTGCGGCGCGGGCACATCGCCGTTCACCCAGCGCTCCGCGCGCTCCTGCGCCTGCGCAAACGTCACCATCGCGTTCAGCCCCCCACCGGAACGGCATACGCGAAACCGCCGTCCACCATCAGGTTCGCCACGGTCTCCAGCTCCGGCGGATTGCCCGCCAGCCGCTGCAGAAACTCATCGAAGTCCGCACCGCACGGCAGCAGCAGCCGCTCCACCCGCTCCTGCACCGACCAGCCGTCCTGATCACGCGCATCGTCATACGGACAGAACCACACCGAACCGAGCGCCTCACCGCGCACCTTCACCGCGACCACACCGCCCTGCACGAACGCCACACCCAGAAAGTCCTTGGTGAAGTGGTCCCGCAGACACTTGTTCACATACACCAGGTCGTTGACGGCCGCGTCATCGCGCACCGTGAAGAACGGCTGGTCGACCAGCAGCCCCAGCTCCGCGTCGAGCGCCGCGCCCACCGGCGCACATCCGCCCGCCGCCTTCAGGAACGAACGGTAGGCACCCGGCAGCCGGTAGCCCAGCGCCTCCTCGGCCTGCGCCACCTGCTCCTCCCCCACCGACAGATCACGGTGCGGCAGCCCGAAATGCGCCGGCCGGGTCTCCTGCAACGGCCGGGTACCGCGCTTGTCGTGCGCCACGGCAGCCGTCGCCAGCCCACCGTGGTGCCGCAGCAGCGCCTTCACCTCGACCGGCACCAGCTCCATCCGCCGCGTACCGGCCACGTGATGCCACGTCCAGCCGTGCGGCGTCGCCACCGCCGGGACGTCTATCCACAGCTCATGCCCCTGCGCATGCAGCGCCGCATTCGCCGACACATAGTCCGTCAGCCGCAGCTCGTCGACGCCGAACCCCTCCGGCGGCTCGGCGATCTCCGCCGCCGCCCGCGCATACGCCGTGAACTCCGGAAAGCCCTGCCCGTCCACCCGCACCCCAGCGGGATACCGCGCGGCACGGACCGGGTCCGGAAAATGCACGACCTGCCCGGCATAGGCCGAATTCGGTGGCGCGGCACGTCCCGCCGCCTGGGGGCCGGGTGGTGCCCCCAGCCCTGGCCGACCTGTCGTCATCGCGGTTGCCCCCTGGCTGAAGCTGGCTTTGGGGCACAGCCTATGCCGTACCGCAACACCCTCCCGCGCCCCCGCCCCAGGGCCCGCCCCCCGCACGTCAGCACCGCGACACACCGGCGTCACCCACCGGCCCGCCACCCCCGGGACCGCCCCGCACCACCCCGCCCACCAGCCCCGTTACCCCCGAACCGACACCCCGTCAGCCTCCCGTGAGATCACCGACAGTACGTCCGACTACCGCAACACCCAGCACATTTGGCAGGCTGACCCCCGCAAACCGGGGGATTGCAGGGAGGGAAACGCACACCACCATGAGCACCACTGCACGCCACGGCGCCGGGGACCCGCGCATCGGCTGGAGCGGCACCGCCGACACCCATCGCGCGCCCGCCCTCCACCACCGTCGCGACGGCATCCTCCCCACCATCGGCGCCGCCTTGTCCGTACGCGGACAAACCCTCACCTGCACCGCGAGCAAGGCCGAACAGCCCCCCGCACTCCACCCCCTCGTCCAGGACTTCCTCGACACCCTCGCCACCGCCCAGCGCGAACGCTTCACCGGACGATGTCCCGAAGCCGTCCTGCTCTCCCGCCACCTCACCGCCGTCGAGGCCAACCGCTCCAAACGAGCCGCCCGCAAACCCCTCACCAACGGCGAAGCCCGCCGCTCCCTGAAACACTCCAAGATCACCGCACGCCACATCCGCGAGGACGGCGACCCCCAGCACGGCAGCTACGCCCCGCCCTGCCGCTCCTGCGACGCACTCCTCGCCCACTTCGGCGTCATGCCCATCGGCGCGACCCCCACAGGAAGCTGACCGCCACCATGCCGCCCACCACCCCCGGCCCCCGCACCCCCGGCCACGACCGCACCGACTCCACCCGCTTCCCCGCCGCCGTCGACGTCGCCCTGCACGAAGCCGGCTGGCAACCCGGCCGCTGGGACATAAAGCAGGCCGAACACTGGGCCGACACCCTCCGCGCCCACACCTCCCCCGCCGGCCACCGCCACACCGTCTTCCCCGCCGCCGTCGAAGCCTGGGCCGAATTCGGCGGCCTGCGCATCGCCGGCCCCGGACCCGGCCGCCACATCGCCCCCACCCCCTTCGTCATCGACCCCCTGCACGGACTCCACCTCGCCCGCACCCTCGGCGACCTCGGACGCGCCCTGGAAACCGACGTCGCCCCCCTGGGCCGCGAAGAACTCCCCGGCCCCGACGGCACCACCTACGGCCAAGCCACCCTCGCCATCGACACCGAAGGCCGCGTCTACAGCCTCGACCACACCGGCGACTGGTACCTGGGAGCCGGAATCGACACAGCACTCGGCACACTCGTCCTCGGCACACGACCGACCCGACTGGGACTCACACCGAGCAACGGCTGACCCCCGCCGCCCCTGAACCTGGCGACAGCCGCACACGACATACGCCCGCCACCACATACGTCGACGTCAGGCCGCCGCGGCCGGGGCGGGCACCACCGCCGACACCCGAAAACCCCCCGCATCCGTCGGACCCGACACGAACACGCCCCCCAGCGCCGTCACCCGCTCCCGCATCCCCACCAGGCCATTACCGCCACTCGGCAGACCGGCATCCTCCGCACCGGTCTCACACGGCCCGTTCTCCACCTGCACCGCCAGCTCACCCTCACGGTGCGCCAGCCGCACCCGCGCCCGCGCCCCCGGCGCATGCTTGTGCACATTCGTCAGCGCTTCCTGGACCACCCGGTACACCGTCTGCTCCACCCGCGCGCCATACCGACGCCCCGCATCCGCCGACTCCCCTTCGCCGGCCCCCTCCACCGACAACTCCACCGCCATCCCGGCCGCCCGGGACTGCCCCACCAAAACCCCCAGATCAGCCAGCCCCGGCCCCTCCGGATCCCCCTCCGACCCGGACACCGGCGCCACCGGCTCCGAAGACCGCGCCACCTGCGCCGCCGCCCCCGAACCGGCCACCCCCCGCTCCGCCTCCGCCTTCGCCCCCGCCCGCGAGGCCACCGCCGCCAACCGCTCCGGCGCATCCGACCCCGCAGCACCCCGCACCGCCGACCCCTCGGCCGTACGCAGCACCCCCAGCATCTCCCGCAGCTCCGTCAGCGCCTGCCGCCCCATATCGCCCACCAGAGCCGCGTTCTTCGACGCCTTCTCCGGATCCTTCAACGCCACCGCCTGCAACGCGGCCGCATGCACCACCATCAGACTCACCCGGTGCGCGACCACATCGTGCATCTCCCGCGCGATCCGCGTCCGCTCCTCGTTACGGGCCCACTCCGCCCGCTCCTCGGCCCGGTCCGCCAGCAGCGACAGCTCCCGCTCCAGACCGTCCGCCCGCTCCCGCAGACTCTCCACCAACCGCCGCCGCGCCCCGACGTACAGGCCCCACAACACCGGCGGCGCCGTCAGCACCAGCCCCACCGCCAGCGACATCGCCGGCACGAACCACACCGGCGGATTGAAGTCCTCCTGCGCCGCGATGTCCTGCCGCATGCTGAGGAACGTCGTCACCAACGTCCCCACCACCGTCATCCCCGCCAGCAACGCCGTGATCCGACGCGGCACATCCGACGCGGCGAGCGTGTACAGCCCCACCACACTCAGCAGCCCGCCCATCTCCGCAGGCATCACCGCTATCGAAACCAGCACCACCGCCACCGGCCACCGCCGACGCACCAGCAGCACCGGCCCCACCAACAGGCCGAGCAGCACCCCCAGCAACTCGGGCAGCTGCGCCTCCTGCGCAAACCGCACACCCTCGAACATGCACTCAAGAGCCGAAGCCGCCGCCAGCAACACATCCAGCACGGCACTCCGCCGCCGGGCCCACCACCACGGCCCCGTCACCGGCGCACCCCGCGCCCCCACACCTTCACTTGCCCCCGTCGCGGTCATACCGACCAGCCTACGGGCGGCCGCGCACCTTTCCCCGTGGAGTTTCCGAGCACGTTTCCGGCCCAAAACCAGCCGTTACCGCCGGTTATCCCCCGAAGTGTTGAATCGCCCACATTTTCGATGCTTTCGCATGCGCATACGCGACACCCTGTTCCCATGCCGCACACACATCGGGAACACCGCGACTACGAGGCGTTACGCCCCCAAGCCGTCGCCCTCCGCCGCGCCGGCCTCAGCCGCCGCCAGATCCGCGACCGGCTCGGCGTGTCACTCACCGACGCCACCCTGACCCGCCTCCTGGAGGGCGAGCCGCCTCCCGAGTGGACCAAGCGCCCGAACGCCAAGGACGACCTGCGCGAGAAGGCCCGCGAGCTGCGCAAACAGGGGCGGACCTACGACGAGATCACAGCGGAACTGAGGGTGGCCAAGAGCTCGGTATCGCTCTGGGTGCGCGACCTGCCCAGGCCGAGGAAGTCACCGGAAGCGATGCACCAGATGCGGGAGGCCCGATGGGCGCCGTACCGCGAGGCGCGGGACCGGGCGATCGAGGAGACCAAGGCGGAAGCCACCCGAGAGGTCGGGGAGCTCTCGGACCGGGAGCTCCTCCTCGTGGGAGTCGCCCTGTACTGGGCCGAGGGGGCCAAGGACAAGGCGTACGACCGCCGCGAGTACGTCCAGTTCGTCAACAGCGACCCAGGCATGATCCAGGCCTTCCTGGCCTGGCTGCGCCTGCTCGGTGTCGAGCCGGAGCGCATCGGCTACCGCGTGATGATCCACGGCACCGCCGACGTGGCCGCCGCCGAGCACTACTGGGCCGATCTCGTCGGCGTCGATGTCGCCGCGTTCCAGAAAACGACGATCAAGAAACACCACCCCAAGACCGTGCGGAAGAACACCGGCGAGGGGTACCGCGGCTGCCTGGTGATCAGGGTGCTACAAAGTGCAGAGCTATACCGTCGCATCGAAGGCTGGTGGTACGGCATAGTGTTGGGTGCCACGCGGCCAGACTGACGAAATGTCCGGTTTGGGCCGCTTTACCATCCCCTGTGGTGTAATTGGCAGCACTGAGGCTTTTGGTGCCTTATGTCCGGGTTCGAGTCCTGGCAGGGGAGCCATGCAAAGTTCGGGTCCTGATCGCAAGATCAGGACCCGCTGTCGTTTCGGCCGCAATACGCCCCGGTATCCTTCGGATGACCACCACCCGAAGTAGCCAAGAAGCCGAAGGGCATCCCCGTGAGCGCCAACCGCCCGGCAGCCGTCGTCGTTCTCGCAGCGGGTGAGGGAACCCGCATGAAGTCGGCGACCCCAAAGGTCCTGCACGCACTCTGCGGCCGCTCCCTCGTCGGGCATGTCGTCGCCGCCTCCCGTGAGCTGGACCCCGAGAATCTCGTCGTGGTCGTCGGCCACGCCCGCGAGCAGGTGCAGGCGCACCTCGCCGAGGTCGACCCGGCCGCGCGTACCGCCGTGCAGCACGAGCAGAACGGCACCGGCCACGCCGTCCGTACGGCGCTGGAGGAGCTGAGCAACAGCGGTGTCGCCCTCGACGGCACCGTGATCGTGGTCTGCGGTGACACCCCGCTGCTGACCGGCGAGACCCTCAGGCTGCTCGGTGAGACCCATGCCGCGGACAAGAACGCGGTGACCGTGCTCTCCGCCGAGGTGCCGGACTCCACCGGCTACGGGCGCATCGTGCGCGACGCGAGCTCGGGCGCGGTGACCGCGATCGTCGAGCACAAGGACGCGAGCGAGGCGCAGCGGGCGATCCGGGAGATCAATTCGGGGGTCTTCGCCTTCGATGCGCGGCTGCTGGTCGATGCGCTGGGCAAGGTGCGTACGGACAACAGTCAGGGTGAGGAGTACCTGACCGATGTGCTGGGGATCGTGCGTGAGGCGGGGCACCGGGTGGGTGCGGCCGTGGCGGCCGATCACCGCGAGATCCTGGGGATCAACAACCGGGTGCAGCTGGCCGAGGCGCGTCGGCTGCTGAACGAGCGGTTGCTGGAGCGGGCGATGCTGGCGGGTGTGACGGTCGTCGACCCGGCCTCGACGTTCGTCGATGTGTCGGTTTCGTTCGAGCAGGACGCGACGGTTCATCCGGGCACCCAGCTGCTGGGGTCGACGCATGTGGCCACTGGTGCCGAGGTGGGTCCGCATGCGCGGCTGACGGATACGTCGGTGGGTGCGGGCGCTGTGGTGTCGTTCACGGTCGCGGAGGGTGCGCGCATCGGCGCGGGGGCGAATGTCGGTCCCTATGCGTATCTGCGTCCGGGGACGGATCTTGGTCCGAAGTCGAAGGCCGGCGCGTATGTGGAGATGAAGAACGCGTCGATCGGTGAGGGGACGAAGGTTCCGCATCTGTCGTATGTGGGGGATGCGACGATCGGTGAGTTCACCAATATTGGCGCGGCGAGTGTGTTCGTGAATTATGACGGTGAGGCGAAGCACCACACGACCGTCGGTTCGCATTGCAGGACGGGGTCGGACAACATGTTTGTGGCTCCTGTCACGATCGGGGACGGCGCTTATACGGCGGCCGGCTCGGTCATCACCAAGGATGTGCCCCCGGGTTCGCTGGCGGTCGCGCGTGGCCAGCAGCGGAATATCGAGGGTTGGGTCGCGCGTAAGCGGCCCGGAAGCGCCGCCGCGCAGGCCGCTTCGGCTGCTCGCCGGGATTCTGAGGGCGAGTAGTGATCGTGCAACAGGTGGGCCGTGCGGGGCGTACCGTGATGAGCGCACGCAAACTGTGATTCGAGGAGATTTGCTGTGACCGGGATCAAGACGACCGGCGAGAAGAAGCTCATGCTCTTCTCCGGCCGCGCCCACCCCGAGCTGGCGGAGGAGGTCGCGCATCAGCTGGGTGTGGGCCTGGTCCCGACGAAGGCTTTCGACTTCGCCAACGGTGAGATCTATGTCCGCTATCAGGAGTCGGCGCGTGGCGCGGATTGCTTTTTGATTCAGAGCCACACGGCTCCGATCAATAAGTGGATCATGGAGCAGCTGATCATGATTGATGCGCTGAAGCGGGCTTCGGCTCGTAGCATCACGGTGGTCGTGCCGTTCTATGGCTATGCGCGTCAGGACAAGAAGCACCGTGGCCGTGAGCCGATTTCGGCGCGGCTGATCGCGGATTTGATGAAGACCGCGGGTGCGGACCGTGTGGTGACGGTGGACCTGCACACGGACCAGATCATGGGCTTCTTCGACGGCCCGGTGGATCACCTTTTCGCGCTGCCGGTTCTTGCGGACTATGTGGGTGCGAAGGTGGACCGCGAGAAGCTCACGGTGGTTTCTCCGGACGCGGGCCGGGTGCGGGTCGCCGACCGCTGGTGTGACCGGCTGGGTGCTCCTCTGGCGATCGTTCACAAGCGCCGGGACAAGGACGTGGCCAATCAGGTCACCGTCCACGAGGTCGTCGGTGATGTGGAGGGCCGGGTGTGTGTCCTGGTCGACGACATGATCGACACCGGTGGCACGATCTGTGCCGCGGCGGAGGCGCTGTTCGCCAATGGTGCGGAGGACGTCATCGTGACCGCGACGCACGGTGTGCTGTCGGGTCCGGCGGCGGACCGGCTGAAGAACTCGAAGGTCAGCGAGTTCGTGTTCACGAACACGCTGCCCACGCCGTCCGAGCTGGAGCTGGACAAGATCACGGTGCTGTCGATGGCGCCGACGATCGCGCGGGCGCTGCGTGAGGTCTTCGAGGACGGTTCGGTGACGAGCCTCTTCGACGAGCAGTGAGCCGGCTCTCGTACTGAGTGATCGACTTTGGGGCGGCCTTCCGGCCGGGTAGACTCGTGGAGTTGCTCGGCGAGGGAGGCCGCCCTTTTGTGGTGGCTGTCCGTTATCGACGCGCTCTTCGTAGCAGGTCTGTCGTGGGCCGGGTGACGTCCACCAGATGTTTCTGCGATACGAGGAGTGCTGTTATGGCTGAGATCAAGCTTGCCGGTGAGGTGCGGAACGACTTCGGTAAGGGTGCTGCCCGCCGTCTGCGTCGTGACGCGAAGGTTCCCGGTGTCATTTACGGTCACGGTGCGGAGCCGCAGCACGTCGCCGTCGACAGCCACGCGCTGATGATGGCCCTGAAGACCCCGAACGCCCTGCTGCGTCTGGAGTTCGACGGCAAGAGCGAGCTGGTCATCCCCAAGGCCGTGCAGCGTGAGGCGATCCGCCGGTTCCTGGTGCACGTGGACTTCCTGGCCGTGAAGAAGGGCGAGAAGGTCACCGTCGAGCTGCCGATCCAGACCGAGGGCGACCTGGCTCCGGGCGGCAACCTGCTGGAGCACGTGCTGAACACCCTGCCGGTCGAGGCCGAGGCCACGCACATCCCGGAGTCGGTCACCGTCTCCGTCGCGGGTCTGGACGCCGGCCAGTCGGTGCAGGCCAAGGACATCGCGCTGCCGTCCGGTGTGTCGCTGGCCGTTGAGGACGACGCCGTGGTGCTGCAGGTCGTCTCGGCGCAGGCGGAGGCTCCGGCCGAGGAGGCCGCCGAGGGTGAGGCCGAGGGCGCCGAGGCCTGATCGTCGCCTCGCATAGTTTTTTTCCAACCGCTGTCCTGTGCCGCCGTGGCGCGGGGCGGCGGTTGGGTTGTTTCAATGGCCGCTCGCACTGGCCTTTCGCAAGGAGATGTGGAGATGTCGGACGCAGACGGTCCGTGGCTCGTGGTGGGACTGGGCAATCCCGGGCCGGAGTACGCGGCCCATCGCCACAATGTGGGTTTTATGGTGGCGGATCTGCTCGCGGAGCGTATGGGCGGGCGTTTCAAGGCTCATAAGGCGCGGGCGCAGGTGGTGGAGGGGCGGGTCGGTCCGCCGGGGCCGGGCAGTCGCCGGGTAGTGGTGGCGAAGCCGTTGTCGTTCATGAATCTGTCGGGTGGGCCGACGACGGCGTTGCGGGATTTCTACAAGGTGCCGGTGGCCAACATCATTGCGGTTCATGATGAGTTGGACATTGATTTCGGTGCGCTGCGGCTGAAGCTGGGTGGCGGGGACAACGGTCACAACGGTCTGAAGTCGATCACGAAGTCGCTGGGTGCGGAGTATCACCGGGTGCGGTTCGGGATCGGGCGTCCGCCGGGTCGTATGCAGGTGGCGGATTTTGTGCTGAAGGATTTCTCTTCGGTGGAGCGCCGGGAGCTGGATTACTTCGTGGACCGGGCTGCGGATGCGGTGGAGACGCTGATCGTGGATGGTCTGGAACGGGCGCAGAGTACGTACAACTCGTGAATGGGACAGTGCGGGTCAGGGTCTGACGAACCGTTGTCGGAGGTTGACCGGGTGCTGGTGGATGGCCAAGGATCGCCGCCATGCCCAGAAGCAGTACGCGCACCAGTTCGGTCAGACGGAGTCGTTCCCGGCGGGTCGGTGAGAGCGCCTTCGGTGTGCTGATCGTCGCCAGGACGGGGTTGATGGGTCTGCTGGCGTTGCTTTTGCTGGTGGCGGGGGTGTGGACGTCGTGGGGTACGGCGCAGTACGCCATGCTCACCAAGGGGCGGGAGCGCGGCACGCTGACGGTGTCGGCGTGTGCGGGTGAGCGGTGCTCGGGTCCGTATGTGCCGGTGGAGGGGGCGGGCGGGTCGCGGTCGCGGGTGTCGATCGCGCAGGCGGCGGCGCCGGACAGGGGCGAGCGGGTCGAGGTGGTGCTGAAGCCGGGTTCGTCGCATGCGGTGCGGACCGGGCCGGCGGGGGTGCTGCACGCGTGGGTGCCGTTTGCGGGGTCGTTGCTGCTGGCGGCGCTGGTGGTGGCCGGGGGGATGCGGCTGCGGCGTACGGCGTGGGTGATGGGGTTGTTGGGGGCGGTGTTGCTGGGGGCGGCGTTTGCCGCGATGTAGGGCCTGGTGTGCGTACGGCGGCGGCCGGCTCCCTTGTGCAGGGGGCCGGCCGCTGTTGTGTGTGCGGGGGTGTCAGCCGGTGTTGCGGAGTCCGGCGGCGACGCCGTTGACGGTGAGCAGCAGGGCGCGGGCCAGTACGGGGTCTGCTTCCTCGCCGCGTTCGGCGGCGGTGCGCTGGCGGTGGAGGAGGGAGACCTGGAGGTAGGAGATCGGGTCGAGGTAGGCGTCGCGGATGTGGAAGGTCTGCTGGAGGACCGGGTTGGAGTCGAGGAGTTCGTTCTCGCCGGTGATGCGCAGGACTTCGGCGACGGTGAGCTCGTGTTCGGCCTTGATGACGTCGAAGACGTGCTTGAGCTCGTCGGGGACGAGGGTGTCGACGTAGTGCTGGGCGATCCGCAGGTCGGTCTTGGCCAGCGTCATTTCGACGTTGGACAGGAAGTTGCGGAAGAAGTGCCAGTGCTCGTGCATCTCGTCGAGGACGCTGCCGAGGCCGGCGTCGCGGGCGGCCTTCAGGCCCGTGCCGACGCCGAACCAGCCGGGGACGATCTGGCGGGACTGGGTCCAGCCGAAGACCCAGGGGATGGCGCGCAGGCCGTCGAGTCCGGCGCCGGAGTCGGGGCGGCGGGAGGGGCGGGAGCCCAGGTGGAGTTCGGCGAGTTGGTCGACGGGGGTGGAGGCGAAGAAGTAGGCGGGCAGGTCGGGGTCTTCGACGAGGCGGCGGTAGGAGCCGTGGGCGGCGTCGGAGACGGTCTCCATGGCGGCGTCCCAGCGGGCGAGGGCTTCGTCGGACTGGCGGGGTGCGGTGTGCAGGGCGGAGGCCTGGAGGGTGGCGGCGACCGTCAGTTCCAGGTTTTCGCGGGCCAGTGACGGTACGAGGTACTTGTCGGAGATGACCTCGCCCTGTTCGGTGACCTTGATCTCGCCTTCGAGGGTGCCGTAGGGCTGGGCGAGGATCGCGTCGTGGGAGGGGCCGCCGCCGCGGCCGACGGTGCCGCCGCGGCCGTGGAAGAGGCGCAGCCGTACGCCGTGCCGGTGGGCGACGTCGCGCAGCAGGCGCTGGGCGCGGTGGATCTCCCACTGGGAGGTGGTGATGCCGCCGAACTTGGAGGAGTCCGAGTAGCCGAGCATGACTTCCTGGACGTCGCCGTTGAGGGCGACCAGGCGGCGGTAGGAGGGGTCGGCGAGCATTTCGTCGAGCAGCTGGTCGGCGATCTTGAGCTCGTCGGTGGTCTCCAGCAGCGGGACGATGCCGATCTTGGCCCAGCCGGCGTGCAGGTCGATGAGTCCGGCCTCGCGGGCGAGGACGGTGGCGGCGAAGACGTCGTCGGAGCCCTGGCACATGGAGATGATGTAGGACTCGACGACCTCGGGGCCGAAGGTCTTCTTGGCCTTGAGGATGGTGCGGAAGACGCCGAGGGTCTTGGCGCCGGCCTCGTCGAGGGGGGCGGGGGTGGGGGCCAGGGGGCGGCGGGAGCGCAGTTCCTTGGCGAGGAGCTTGCGGCGGTAGTCGCGCGGCATGTCCACGTAGCGCCAGGACTCTTCGCCGAGGCGGTCGAAGAGCTGGCCGAGGGCGTGGTGGTGGGCGTCGGCGTGCTCGCGGACGTCCATGGTGGCGAGCTGGAGGCCGAAGGCGGCGATGGTGCGCAGGGTGCGTTCGAGGCGGCCGTCGGCGACCAGGCCGCCGCGGTGTGCGCGCAGCGAGGTCTGGATGAGGGTGAGGTCGTCGAGGAGCTCGGCGGTGCCCAGGTAGTCGCGGCCGGGGACGTGGGGGGTGTCGGCGGCGAGGCGGTCGCGGGTGTTGACGAGCTTCTGGCGGATGCAGGTGGCCTTGAGGCGGTAGGGCTCTTCGCTGTTGAGGCGCTTGTAGCGGGGGCTGATCTCCGGGAGGAGTTCGAGGTCGCGCTGCAGGGAGGCGAGCAGTTCGTCGGTGGCGCCGCAGTTGCGGATGGAGTTGGACAGGGCGCCGCGCAGCTCGTCGACGTGTTCCAGGGCGTCGGTGATGCCGTGCTCGTGCTGGAGGATCAGGACGTCCCAGGTGACCTGGGGGGTGACGTTGGGGTTGCCGTCGCGGTCGCCGCCGATCCAGGTGCCGAAGGTGAGCGGGCGGGTGCCGGGGGGCAGCTCGGTGCCGGCCCGCTCCAGTTCGGCGGCGAGGTCCTCGAGGACGTCGCCGACGGCGCCGCGGCCCAGTTCGTCGAGGTAGTAGATGGCGTTGCGGGCCTCGTCGGTCGGCTCGGGCCGGGCCACGCGCAGTTCGTCGGTCTGCCAGATGAGGTCGATGTTCTCGGCCAGGCGCAGGTCGGCGCGGCGGCGCTCGGTGGTGTCGGTGGTGTCCAGCAGCTCGGCGACCTTGCGGAGCTTGGTGAGGACGGAGCGGCGGGCGGCCTCGGTGGGGTGGGCCGTGAAGACGGGGCGTACGCCGAGGTGGCGGGCGGTCTCGCGGAGGTGCTCGGGGTCGGCGTCCTTGAGCATGTCGGCGGTGCGGGCGAGGATGCCGCCCTCGGCGGCGCGGCGGGCGCGCAGCTCGCGGCCGCGGTGGACCTGCTCGGTGACGTTGGCGAGGTGGAAGTACGTGGAGAAGGCGCGTACCAGCTTGGCGGCGGTGGGCAGGTCCGTGTCGCCGAGGAGGCGGGCGGCGGCCTCGCCGTCGGAGCGGGTCAGGGCGCGTACCCGTTCGACGAGGTCGAGGAGGTCGGGGCCTTCCTGCCGGACGAGGGTTTCGCCGAGGAGGTCGCCGAGGCGGCGGATGTCGGCGCGCAGGGCGATGTTGTCGCTCGGGCCGGTTTCGGGGCTCTCGGCGGGCGTGATCTCGGCGGGAGTGTTGTCGGCACTGCTCACTGGTGCGGCTCTCCTTGCAGCGATCAGGGACGTCGCGCCGCGGCTCGTGGGGGTGGCGGCGGGCTGGGGGTCCCTCCCAGCGATGGCTGGGGGAGGTTGGGCAGGTCTGGTGCGGGCGGGTTGCGGACCGCGCTGTCCGACGCCCCCCAGGATAGATCTGCCCGTTCTCAGCGGATCACACCGTCCGGTGGGTGGGCATCTGTGACGGGTGGTGCAGGTGTGGGGCCTGTCACGGCCTTGCCCGTGGCGGTGTCGCTGCCATACTTACGAGACCGTAGGTTACGGTCCCGTAGCCGTAGCCGTGCCCCCGAGCCCCCGACGAGGGACACCATGACCGCTGGCCCTGAAGCTGTAGAAGAATCACCGATTCCTGCCGATTCGTCCGTTGCGCCGGCTGCCGGTGGCCCGCTGCCGTCCGCGACGCTGGGCGGCGAGCAGCGCAGGTCGCTGGAGCAGATCACGCTCCTGCTCTTCATCACCGTCCCGTTCGTGGCGCTGGTGGCCGCCGTGCCGCTGGCCTGGGGCTGGGGGGTGAGCTGGCTGGATCTGGCCCTGATGACGGCGATGTACTTCATCGGCTGCCACGGCATCACGATCGGCTTCCACCGCTACTTCACCCATGGTGCGTTCAAGGCGCGACGGCCGCTGCGGATCGCGCTGGCGATCATGGGTTCGCTGGCGGTGGAGGGGCCGCTGGTGCGCTGGGTCGCCGATCACCGCAAGCACCACAAGTTCTCCGACGCCGAGGGCGACCCGCACTCGCCGTGGCGGTTCGGCGAGACCGTGCCCGCACTGATGAAGGGCCTGTGGTGGGCGCACATCGGCTGGATGTTCGACGAGGAGCAGACGCCTCAGCACAAGTACGCACCGGACCTGATCAAGGACGATGCGATCCGTACGATCTCCCGCCAGTTCGTCCTGTGGACGGTGGTGTCGCTGCTGATCCCCCCGCTGGTCGGCGGTCTGGTGACCTGGTCGTGGCAGGGCGCGCTGACCGCGTTCTTCTGGGGCTCGCTGGTCCGGGTGGCGCTGCTCCATCACGTCACGTGGTCGATCAACTCCATCTGTCACGCCGTGGGCAAGCGGCCCTTCAAGTCCCGCGACAAGTCGGGCAACGTCTGGTGGCTGGCGGTGCTGTCCTGCGGCGAGTCCTGGCACAACCTCCACCACGCGGACCCCACCAGCGCCCGGCACGGGGTGCTGAAGGGGCAGCTGGACTCCAGCGCCCGGCTGATCCGCTGGTTCGAGAAGGCGGGCTGGGCGTACGACGTGCGGTGGCCCGATGCCTCCCGCATCGAGGGCCGGCGCAAGGAGATGGCGGCCGGGGGTACCTCCCCCCGGTAGCTGGGGAAGGCATGATTGACGGGTGGCGATCGACAACAGCAGCAGCATGGGCAACAACAAGGGCAAGCCTTCTCCGTCCGCGGGCACACGGCGTGCCCGCAGGGTGCGGATGACCGGCGCGGAGCGCCGGGAGCAGCTGCTGGACATCGGTCGCACGCTCTTCGCCGAGCGCGGCTTCGAAGGCACCTCGGTCGAGGAGATCGCCGCGAAGGCCGGCGTCTCCAAGCCCGTCGTCTACGAGCACTTCGGCGGCAAGGAGGGCCTGTACGCGGTGGTCGTGGACCGCGAGATGCGCCAGCTGCTGGACATGGTCACCGGCGCGCTGACCGCCGGGCACCCCCGCGAGCTCCTCGAACAGGCGGCGTTCGCGCTCCTCGACTACATCGAGACCTTCACCGACGGCTTCCGCATCCTGGTGCGCGACTCCCCCGTGGCCCAGTCCACGGGCACCTTCGCGTCCCTGATCAGCGATATCGCCACCCAGGTCGAGGACATCCTGGGCCTGGAGTTCAAGGCCCGCGGCTTCGACCCGAAGCTGGCCCCGCTCTACGCCCAGGCCCTGGTCGGCATGGTCGCCCTGACCGGCCAGTGGTGGGTGGACACCCGCAAACCGAAGAAGGCCGAGGTCGCCGCCCACCTGGTGAACCTGGCCTGGCACGGCCTGGGCAACCTGGAGGCGAAGCCCCGGCTGATAGGGCATCGCAAGAACTGAGGGCTTCGCCGTGCTCAGGACCGGCGCTGGTCCCGGGCCGGTGGCGTCCGGCCGCCGATCAGTGCGGCGTCCGGCCTCCGCATCACCACAGCCCCCGGTACCGTACGAAGCCCGCCGTCCCCTCCGCACCGGAGGTCACCGTGAGCGTCCAGCCCGACGGCCCGTACGGACCGCTGATCCCCCAGCCCGAGCTCACACCCGATGCGCTTCGGTCCGCCGTCGCCCGCATCGCCCCCAGCCGGATCCCCGCGCTCACCCAGCACCTCTTCGAGGCCACGACGAGCGCGCAGCAGACCCAGACGCTCGCCCCGCTCCGGGCCTTCGTCCATTCGTGGGGCGTGTTCGTCGCGATCGAACGGCACCCGGAACGCGCCGCCCGCCTGCGCGAACTGGAGCGGATCGTGGACCGTGGCGAGTCCGATCCGGCGGCGGCGATCGCCGAGATCCAGCAGATCCGGGAGACGGCGGAGGCAGAGGCCGGACTGTGACCGACTGGACATGGGACTACAACCCCAGCACGGAGTACTGAAGGTCGGCAGGCCGGTCGACAGGGAGGGCGGGCTCCGTGAGTTCGACCTTCTGGGCGGGCGGGGCTTCATCAGCTTTCTCGCCGCCCCACGCCATCGGTGCATCTACCTCTGCAACGTCACCTGGTACGGCTGACACCCCCGGCCCGGCCGCCCACCGCCCGTGCCGGCCTCGAACCAGCAGCCGCTGTGGTCGAGGCCGGTGATCATGGCTGTCACCTCGTCTCGGCAGGGGGCGGTAGCGGTCAGCCGGCCGGCTTCTGCGCGATGGCGAAGATGCGGCGGAAGGGGAAGACCGTGCCGTGGCGGCCCGTGGGGTAGGCCTTGCGCAGGGCGTCCCGGTACTCGGCGAGAAAGGCCTCGCGGGCGAGGGGGTCGTCCTCCAGTTCCGTCAGGACGGGGCGCAGGGCGGTGCCCTTGACCCAGTCGAGGACCGGGTCGTCGCCTTCCAGGAGCTGGACGTACGTGGACTCCCATACGTCGGTGGCGCAGCCGAGGTCGGTGAGGCGCTCCAGGTATTCGGCGGGTTCCAGGATGTGGACGAAGCGCCGGCCGTGGGTGGTGAGGCGCTCGCGCCACTGCGGGCTGTCGCACAGCTCGCCGAGGAGGGCGTGGCTGGGCGAGGTGAAGTTGCCGGGTACCTGGAAGGCGAAGGTGCCGCCGGGGGTGAGGGCGTCGATCCAGCGGGCGAAGGAGTCCGGGTGGTTGGGGACCCACTGCAGCGCCGCGTTGGAGACGATCAGGTCGTAGGGCTCCTCGGGTGCCCAGTCGGCGGCGTCGGCGGGCGCGAAGTCGAGGTGGCCGCCTCCCGGTGTGGGCCCGGCGTGGTTCTCGGCTTCCTTGAGCATCTCCGGGGAGTTGTCGTAGCCGGTGATATGCGCGTCGGGCCATCGGGTGGCGAGCTCCGCGGTGACGTTGCCCGGTCCGCAGCCGAGGTCGGCGATGCGGGCGGGGCGGCCCTGCCGGGGGAGTTCCGGAATCCGGGTGAGCAGGTCGTGGAAGGGGCGGGTACGGTGCCCGGAGTGGCGGAGGTATTGCTGCGGGTCCCAGATTGGCGTGTCGTGCATGTTCTGAACCTCTTTGCTGGTGCAGGGCTGACACAAAGCTGGCTCGGTCCGGATCGGTCCGTCCTGGCTGGAAACCGAGCTCCCGCCGACGATGCCCAATCGTCCAGGAAAATATATCTCGACGTCAAGAGACTTCACATCGACAGACCCTCTACACTGATCGTCATGGAGGACGAGGTCGACCGGCTGGTGGCTGCATGGCGCCGTGAGCGCCCGGACCTCGACGTGGAGCCGCTCGAGGTCCTCAGCCGCGTCTCCAGGCTGGCCAGGCACCTCGACCGGGCCCGCCGTATCGCGTTCGCCGAGGTGGGGCTGGAGCCCTGGGAGTTCGACGTGCTGACGGCCCTGCGCCGGGCCGGGGCGCCCTATCAACTCTCCCCCGGAGCGCTGCTGACACAGACTCTGGTCACGTCCGGGACGATGACCAACCGCATCGACCGGCTCGCCAAGAAGGACCTCGTCGAGCGGCTGCCCGACCCCAGCGACCGGCGGGGAGTGCTGGTCAGGCTGACCGCCGAGGGCCGCGACAAGGCCGACCAGTCGCTGGCCGGACTGCTGGTCCAGGAGCGTGCCATTCTCGCCGAGCTCTCCCGCCAGCAGCGCAGCGAACTGGCCGGACTGCTGCGGCAGTTGACGGGCCCGTTCGACAACATCCCCGGGTAGTGCGCAGCGGCGCTCCCCAGCGGGTAACGATCGTTGTGCGGTGCCGTCCGTCCGCCTTGCGGGCCGGACCTCCGCCGACTTTCCGAGGTGGATGAGGGGGCGCGCACTCCCGGGCATACGGCGCGGGCGCTGTCGGTCGAGGTCGCAATGCCGGAGGCACACGACTCCGGGAGGGAACCAGCAGCGGCGCGCGGTGAGTTGATACGCGCCGTATTTGACGGCGCGCAAGCATGGCGCACGCGCCCCATGAATTGACGCACGCCCGTCTCGTACCACGTCCCCTTGCCCACCGCGAGCCTTGTGCACTTGGATCGCGCCATGAGCCAGCAGCGACCACCGCACCCGGCGAACGGCCCCTACGGCAAGCGGTTCGAGGGCCGGACGGTCCTGGTGACCGGGGCCGCCGCCGGGATCGGGGCGGCCACCGCCGACCGGCTGGCGGCCGAGGGCGCCGGCGTCCTGCTGCTGGACATCGACGACGCGCGCGGCGAGCACCTCGCCCGGCGCATCCGGGCGGCCGGCGGCCGGGCCTCGTACGAGCACTGCGACGTGGCGGACGAGGACCACTGGCGGCGGGCGGCCAAGGCCGCGCGGCAGCGCTACGGGCCGGTGGACGGACTGGTCAGCAACGCCTTCCTGCCGTATGTGGCGGCCGCCGACGAGACCTCGCTCGCGGACTGGGACCGCCAGCTCGCGGTCAACCTGACCGCGTCCTTCCTCGGCGTCCGCGCCGTCCTCGACGACCTGCGGACACGCGCCGGCGCGGTGGTGCTGACCTCGTCGGTGCATGCCCTGGTGGGTCTGCCGGGGCGGCCCGCCTACGCGGCGGCCAAGGCCGGACTGACCGGCCTGGGGCGCCAGTTGGCCGTCGAGTACGGGCCGCAGGTGCGGGTCAACAGCGTCCTGCCGGGCCCGGTGCTGACGGCGGCCTGGGCCGGTATCGGCGAGGAGGAGCGGCAGGCCAGCGCCGCGGAGACGGTGGCGCGGCGGCTGGGGCGGCCCGAGGAGGTCGCCGCCGCCATCGCCTTTCTGCTCTCCGGCGAGGCGTCCTTCGTCACCGGCGCGAGCCTCGTCGTGGACGGCGGCTGGAGCGTGTACAAGAACTCGTCATGAGCTGACCCGGCCGGCACGGGGCCGTACCGCCCCGTCCGGGATTCGATCCGTAGGGGGATCCATGGGCATCCATTTCGGCGGCGACTACAACCCCGAGCAGTGGCCCGAGGAGGTGTGGGCCGAGGATCTGAAGCTGATGAAGGCGGCCCATGTCACCATGGTCACCGCCGGGATCTTCTCCTGGGCGAAGGTCGAACCCCGGCCCGGGCAGTGGGACTTCGGATGGTTCGACCGGGTCATGGACGGGCTGGCGGGCGCCGGCATCGCCGTCTGCCTGGCCACGATGACCGCCTCCCCGCCGCCCTGGCTCTCCCGCGCACATCCCGGGATCCTGCCCGAGGGCCCCGACGGGCAGCGCCGCTGGCCCGGCGGCCGGCAGCACTACTGCCCCTCCAGCCCCGTCTACCGCGCACACGCCGTACGCCTCGTCGAGCAGCTCGCCGCCCGCTACGCCGGCCATCCGGCGCTCGCCATGTGGCACGTCGGCAACGAGTACGGCTGCCACACCCGCGAGTGCTTCTGCGAGGTCTCCGCCGAGGACTTCCGGCGCTGGCTGCGCGAGCGCTACGAGAGCGTCGACGCGCTCAACGCCGCCTGGTCGACGGCCTTCTGGTCGCAGGCCTACGGCGACTTCGACGAGGTGCTGCCGCCCCGCACCGCGCCCACCTTCCCCAACCCCGCGCAGCAGCTGGACTATCTGCGCTTCGGCGACGACGCGCTGCGCGCCTGCTACCTCGCCGAGAAGGCGGTCCTTACGCGCCTGACCCCCGATGTGCCCGTCACCACCAATCTGATGCCGCAGCACAAGCCGGTCGACGCGTTCGCCTGGTCGGCGCACATGGACACGATGGCGCTGGACTTCTACCAGGACCCTCATACCGCCGACGACCACATCCGGGCCGGCTATGTCTTCGACCTGATGCGCTCGGCGCGCTCCGGGCAGCCCTGGATGCTGCTCGAACAGGCGCCGGGCGCGGTCAACTGGCGGCCCCGCAACGGTCCCAAGCCGCCCGGCGCCATGCGGCTGTGGAGCTGGCAGGCCGTCGCCCAGGGCGCGGACGCGGTGCTCTTCTTCCAGTGGCGGCAGTCCCTGGGCGGCGCGGAGAAGTTCCACTCGGCGATGCTGCCGCACGCCGGGAGCGACACCCGGATCTTCCGCGAAGTGTCGTGCCTGGGGCGGGAATTGGCGTCGGTACCCGGCATCGAGGGGACCCGCTCGCGGGCCGACGTGGCGCTGCTGGCGGACTGGCACAGCTGGTGGGCACTGGAGCTGGACTCCAAGCCGTCGACGGCGCTGGAGCACTCCCGCATCGCGCTGGACCACTACCGGCCGCTGTTCGAGGCGGGTGTGGCGTGCGACGTGGTGCCGCCGCAGCGCGAACTGTCCGGCTACCGGCTGGTCGTCGCACCCAACCTCTATCTGCTGACCGCCCGCGACGCCGAGCGGCTGACGGCGTACGTACGCGACGGCGGCCGGCTGCTGGTGTCGTTCTTCTCCGGGATCGTCGACGAGCACGACCGGGTGCATCCGGGCGGCGCTCCGGCACCGCTGCGGGAGCTGCTGGGGCTGCGGGTGGAGGAGTTCTGGCCCCTGGACGAGGGCCGTTCGCTGACGGTCGACGGAACCTATACGGGGCGCGCGGACCTGTGGTCGGAGGCCATCGACCTCGAAGGGGCGACGGCGCTGGCCCGCTTCACCGACGGGGACCTCGCCGGACGCCCCGCGGTGACCCGGCACTCCTACGGGCGGGGCACCGTCTGGTACCTCGGCACCCGGCTCGATCCGGCGCTGATGCGGTCGCTGCTGGACGACGTACGGGAGGCGGCGGACGTGGCGCCCGTACTGCCGGGCCTGCCCCCCGGCGTCCAGGCCACCGTCCGCGAAGGCGCAGGCCGCCGGTACCTCTTCCTGCTCAACCACGGGGCGGAGAGCGTGGAGGTTGGGCTGCCGGAGCGGATGCGGGATGTGCTGGCGGCGGACGCCACGGACATGGCGGCCACCGACCGGATCACGCTGGCCAGCCGGGGCGTGGCCGTACTGACCGGGCCCTAAGGCCGCGCCCCGCTGGGAATACCGCCCACGCCCCCCGCGTTTGGTGCGTCGGTACCCGGCTCGATCCGGCGCTGATGCGGGCGCTGCTGGACGACGTACGACGTACGGGAGGCGGCGGACGTGGCGCCCGTACTGCCGGGCCTGCCCCGGCGTCCAGGCCACCGTCCGCGAGGGCGCCGGCCGACGGTACCTCTTCACGGAGACAGTCGAGGTACGGCTGCCGACACCCCCGCCGGACGCACTGGCGGCGGACGCCACGGACACGGCGGCCACCGACCGGATCACGCTGGCCAGCCGGGGCGTGGCCGTACTGACTGGGCTTTGTGGCCGCGCCCCCGTCGGGAGCCACGTCCCGTCCGCTTCCCAGCGGCTGAACCGCTCGTAGACCGTCTGCCAAGGTCCGTACCGCTCGGGCCGGTCGCGCCACGGCGCACCGGTCCGCAACCGCCACAGCACCCCGTTGACCACCTGCCGATGTTCACGCATGGACGACCAGGGCCCGTCCACCTGCGGAAGCAGTGGTTCTCTCAGCTTCCACGCTGCATCCGTAAGCTCGCGTCTACCGGCCGCGTGATCAATTGTTAGGCGGGTCATCGACGGGCAACGGCCCAGACGTCGGGACGAACAGGCTCAACCGATAAGTAGTCGGCTGAGCCAACCGCCCGCAGAGGGTGTCCATTCGGACCGCTGTCCAATCGATCTGTTCGTTTTCAGCTCGCAGGCGCCGGACCTGAGCGCGCCATTCCGACTCGTCCTGAGTCTCGAAGAGCACTTCCCAGCGTCCCGCCTCAGGGGCGAAGCGGACAGCGGCCCGCCGGCGCCCCTCCTGCTGCTGTCGCTTCCGCTTCCTCTGTCCTGCCACGGGCCCAGCATCGCGGCCCACCGTCTACCCCAGCAAGGCCGTTACCCGCTCACCCGACCCCGGAGAACTACTGATCATTTGTCAGGCAGGGCCTAGGGCACCGGCACCGAAGCCGTCGCCGTCGCCGTCTCCAGCTCGACCGGGCCCACTCCGGCCCGGCGGGCCAGGGCCACCGCTGCGAGGGTTGAGTGGACGCCGAGCTTGCCGAGGACGTTCTGCATGTGGGTGCGGACGGTGTGTGGGGAGAGGAAGAGGCGCTCGGCGACGGCCTTGCGCCCTAGGCCCGCCACCATGCAGCGCAGTACCTCGCGCTCACGCGGTGTCAGCGACTCCACCAGTCGCTCGCTCTCCGAACGGTGCTTGCGGGCGGCCGTCAGCTCGCGCAGTACGCCCGTCAGCAGCGCCGGCGGCAGATGCGTCTCATCGCGCAGTACGCCGCGGATGACGGCGAGCAGCCGGGACAGCGAGCAGTCCTTGGCGACCCAGCCGGAAGCGCCGGCCTGCAGGGCGGCGGCCGCGCGGCGCGGGTCGTCGCGGTCGGCGAGGACGACCGTGCGCAGATACGGGTGGCTGGTGCGCAGGCCGGAGACGAGCGCGATGCCGTCGCGCGGGCAGCTGCGCGGGACGGCGTCGCGGGCCGGCCCCGGTGGTTGCGCGGGCACCGCCAGCAGCGGCGCGGCGAGGTCGGCGTCGGCCAGCAGCACGTCGAACCGGCGGCCTTCGGTGGCCGCCCGGTCCAGATTGCGCAGGGCCGCGGGCGCGCTGCCGGCGGCCGCGACGTCCACGTCCTGTTCCGCGGCGAGCGCGGCGGCCAGGGATTCGGCGAAGATGCGGTGGTCGTCGACCACCAGAACCCGGATACGTTGCACAGAGACCCCCTGTCTCGGTGAACGGACCATAGCGGGCACGACGCCCGGATTGAAGATCGCCTCAACCGCACGGCCGCCGCCGTGCCGCATGACTACCCCCACCCGGGGCGCCGTACCCGAACGGTCTCGCCCCCTGATCAGCACCGGCCCCCACCGGTGCAGGATCTCAGCGTACGGACGGGGTGCGGCAAGGGAAGGTGATTGGCGAAACTGCTCCCCCTCCCGGGCCATTTGGCCGGTGCCCGGTGGCCGCGCGCCGGTCGGCGCGCCCTACTCGACGCGGTGTGCTCCCGCGCTCGGGACGGCTTCGAAGATCCGGGGGGTGGTGTGTCCGGCGGCCGCGAACGCCTTGGTGACCGCCGCGCCGACGGCCGCCGCGGCCGGCTCCTCGACCAGCACGATCGCCGAGCCGCCGAAGCCGCCGCCGGTCATCCGGGCCCCCAGGGCGCCGGCCGCGTTGGCGGTGTCGACGGCGAGGTCGAGTTCGGTGCAGGAGATCTCGAAGTCGTCGCGGAGCGAGGCGTGGCCGGCCGTCAGCAGCGGCCCGATGGCGCGGGGGCGGCCCGCGTCCAGGCAGGCGACGACCTCTTCGACGCGCCGGTTCTCGGTCACGATGTGCCGTACGAGGGCCTGGAGGGCGGGCTCGTCGGCCAGTTGTGCCAGCGCGTCGGGCAGCTGTGCGTAGGGCACGTCACGCAGGGCCCGTACGCCGAGCGCCCGCGCGCCACGCTCGCAACCGGCGCGCCGCTCGGCGTATGCGCCGTCGCCCAGCTGGTGCTTGACCCGGGTGTCCACCACCAGGAGGCGCAGCCCCTCCCCCGCCAGGTCGAAGGGGACCTGACGGCGGGTCAGGTCGCGGGTGTCCAGGAACAGCGCGTGTCCCTCGGTGCAGCAGGCCGCGGCGGTCTGGTCCATGATTCCGCAGGGGACGCCGACGAAGGCGTTCTCGGCCCGCTGGGCGAGCCGGGCCTGGTCCTGCGGCGGCAGGTCCAGGCCGTAGAGGTCACTGAGCGCGAGGGCGGTGGCGACCTCCAGGGCGGCGGAGGAGGAGAGCCCGGCGCCGGTGGGCACGGTGCTGTCGTAGTGCAGATCCGCGCCGCCTACGGGCAGTCCGGCCTCCCGCATCGCCCAGACGACGCCCGCCGGGTAGGCGGCCCAGCCCGCCTGGAGCGGCGCCGGGCGGAGCTCGTCGACGCGCAGTTCGACGATCCCGCCGTCGGCGCCGGCGGAGTGCAGGCGCAGCACCCCGTCGGTGCGGGGCGCGGCGGCGGCGAGGGTGGTGTGCGGGAGGGCCAGGGGCATCACGAAGCCGTCGTTGTAGTCGGTGTGTTCACCGATCAGGTTGACGCGGCCGGGGGCGGCCCAGGTGCCCTTGGGCTTCGCCCCGTACACCTCGCCGAATGCCGCGGCGGTGCGGGGTGCGCCGTGCGCCGTCTGTGTCACGTGGCTCCTTTGTGCTGGTTGGCCTTCGCCGGGGCTCCGCCCCGCACCCCGGTCCTCAAGCGCCGGACGGGCTGGAAATGGACTGCGCGAACGCCCACGCATCCGCAACGATCCCCGCCAGGTCCGCGCGGCTGGGGCGCCAGCCGAGGCGGTCGACGGCGGTCTGTGCCGAGGCGACGAGGACGGCGGGGTCGCCGCCGCGGCGCGGGGCGGTGATCTCGGGGATGGGGTGGCCGGTGACCTTGCGGACGGTCTCGATGACCTCGCGCACCGAGAATCCGTTGCCGTTGCCGAGGTTGCAGATCAGGTGCTCGCCCGCGGTGGCGGCGTCCAGCGCCAGCAGGTGGGCCTCGGCCAGGTCCGCGACGTGGATGTAGTCGCGGACGCAGGTGCCGTCGGGGGTCGGGTAGTCGTCGCCGTAGACGGAGATCGCCTCGCGCTTGCCCTGGGCGACCTGGAGGACGAGCGGGATGAGGTGCGACTCGGGGTCGTGGCGCTCGCCGCAGCTGCCGTAGGCGCCGGCGACGTTGAAGTAGCGCAGCGAGACGGCGGCCAGGCCGTGCGCCGCGGCCTCACCGCTGATCATGTGGTCGACGGCGAGCTTGCTGGCGCCGTACGGCGAGGTGGGGGCGGTCGGGTCGGTCTCGGTGATCGGGGTGCTCACCGGCTCGCCGTAGGTCGCCGCGGTGGACGAGAAGACCAGTGTGCGGACGCCGGCGTCGCGCATGGCGGCGAGCAGGTCCATGGTGCCGCCGACGTTGTTGCGCCAGTACTTCTCGGGGTTGACGACCGACTCGCCGACCTGGGAGAACGCGGCGAAGTGCAGCACCGCGTCGAACGAGGCGTCGAGCCACTTGGCGGCGTCCTGGATGCGGCCCTCGATGAACTCGGCGCCGTCGGGGACGCCCACGCGGTGCCCGGTGGACAGGTCGTCCAGCACGGTCACCTCGTGACCGGCCTCCAGCAGATGCGCGGCAACGACGCTTCCGACATATCCCGCCCCACCTGTGACCAGGTACTTCTTGCTCACTCGCTCGCTACCTCTCGCAGTCGCTCGGCCGCGGCCTCCGGCGGCACGTCGTTGATGAACACGTTCATGCCGGATTCGGAACCCGCGAGGAACTTCAGCTTGCCGGAAGTCCGGCGAATGGTGAAAAGCTCGAGGTGAAGTGCGAACTCCTCGCGCTGCTCGGCGCGGACCGGCGCCTGGTGCCAGGCGGCGATGTACGGCGTGCGCGCGGCACCGTCCGCCGCGGTGAAGATCCGGTCGAAGCGCCGCAGGACTTCCAGGTAGATCCGCGGGAACTCGGTGCGCGCGGCGTCGTCGAGGGCGAGCAGGTCGGGTACCCGGCGCCGGGGGTAGAGGTGCACCTCGTAGGGCCAGTGGGCGGCGTACGGGACGAAGGCGACCCAGTGTTCGCCTTCGAGGACGATCCGGCGGCCGTCGGCCAGTTCGTCGGCGAGGACGTCGTCGAAGAGGTTGCCTCCGGTGGCCGCGCGGTGGGCGGTGAGCGAGCGCAGCATCCGCTCGGTGCGCGGGGTGGTGAAGGGGTAGGCGTAGATCTGGCCGTGCGGATGGCCGAGGGTGACGCCGATCTCCTGGCCGCGGTTCTCGAAGCAGAAGACCTGTTCCACGCCGGGGAGTCGGGAGAGTTCGGCGGTGCGGTCGGTCCAGGCCGCGAGGACCAGGGCGGCCTGCTCCTCGGTGAGGTCGGCGAAGGAGGCGTCGTGGTCGGAGGTGAAGCAGACGACCTCGCAGCGGCCGCTGCCGCCGGCGAGGGAGGGGAAGCGGTTCTCGAAGACGGCGACGTCGTAGTCGGCGGCGGGGATCTCGGAGTGCCGGCCGTCGCGGGAGGGGCACAGGGGGCACTCGTCGGCCGGGGGGTGGTAGGTGCGGGCCTGGCGGTGTGAGGCGATGGCCACGCGGTCGCCCAGGAGGCGGTCGTGGCGGATCTCGGAGGCGGTGGCGACGGGGTCGAGGGGGCGGTGGTCGACGGCGTCGCGTACGGCGTCGTCGCGTGCGTCGTAGTAGATGAGCTCCCGTCCGTCCGCGAGCCGGGTCGTCGTCTTCTTCACCGGGAGCTCCTCACCCACCACACCGACCAAACACAAACAAACACAATGAAGCACAACTAAACAGTTGCGTCAATGTGCGGATCATGACCGTGGATAGCGGGAGTTAGCACCCCCATCGACCCCCATCCACCCTCGCCCATCACGATCCAACAACTGAAACGAACAAAAGTATTCAGTTTCTGACCGCCCGGGCGTAGCTTTCTGTGCGTTCAGATCGCACGCAAAGCTGCGTCCTCTGGGGGGCGACCCCCAGCCCCCCGGAAGTGAGCTATGACATGATCACGCTGGCCGAAGGGCTACGGCTCCCCACCAACGGGCTCGACTACACGATCCTGGCCCTCTACTTCGTCGTCGTCCTCGGCATCGGCTTCGCCGCCCGGCGCAGCGTGAAGACGAGCCTGGACTTCTTCCTCTCCGGGCGGTCGCTGCCCGCCTGGGTCACCGGTCTGGCATTCGTCGCCGCCAACCTCGGCGCCACCGAGATCCTCGGCATGGCCGCCAACGGCGCGCAGTACGGGGCCTACACCGTCCACTGGTACTGGATCGGCGCCATCCCGGCGATGGTCTTCCTCGGCCTGGTGATGATGCCGTTCTACTACGGCTCCAAGGTCCGCTCGGTGCCCGAGTTCCTGCTGCACCGCTTCGGGCCCTCCTCGCACCTGCTGTCGTCGGTCATCTTCGCCGTCTCGTCGGTGCTGATCGCGGGCGTGAACCTGTACGCCATGGCGATCGTGCTGGAGGCGCTGCTGGGCTGGCCGGAGTGGGTCGCGATCGTCGTCGCCGGCTTCTTCGTCCTGGCGTACATCACCATCGGCGGGCTGTCGTCAGCGATCTACAACGAGGTACTGCAGTTCTTCGTGATCCTCGCCGCGCTGATCCCGCTGACCGTCGTCGGCCTCAAGCGCGTCGGCGGCTGGGACGGGCTGACCCACTCGCTGACCTCCTCGCACGGCGATGCGTTCCTGACCGCCTGGAAGGGCACCGGCATCGGCGAGGGCAACCCGCTCGGCGCGAACTGGCTCACCATCGTCCTGGGCCTGGGCTTCGTGATGAGCTTCGGCTACTGGACCACCAACTTCGCCGAGGTGCAGCGCGCACTGTCCGCGAAGAACCTCTCCGCCGCCAAGCGCACCCCGCTGATCGCCGCCTTCCCCAAGATCTTCATACCGATGGTGGTGGTCGTACCCGGCCTGATCGCGCTGGTCATGGAGCCGACGCTGGGCAAGTCCAAGGACGGACTCCAGTACAACGACGCCATCCCGGTGCTGATGCGCGACCTGCTGCCCAACGGCGTCCTCGGCATCGCGGTGACCGGTCTGCTCGCCGCCTTCATGGCAGGCATGGCCGCCAATGTGTCGTCCTTCAACACGGTCTTCACCAACGACATATGGGCCGCGTACCTCAAGAAGGGCCGCGAGGACGCGTACTACCTCAGGACCGGGCGGGTGGTCACCGCGGTCGGCGTGCTGATCGGCATGGGCACGGCGTTCATCGCCTCGTCCTTCAGCAACATCATGAACTACCTCCAGACGCTGTTCTCCTTCTTCAACGTCCCGCTGTTCGTCGTCTTCATCATCGGCATGTTCTGGAAGCGGACCAGCGCCGCGGCCGGGTTCTGGGGCCTGCTGAGCGGCACCGTCGCCGCCATGGTCAACTACTTCTGGTTCTACAAGCAGGGCGTCATCTCGATCCCCTCCGACCAGGGCGCCAACTTCGTCTCCTCGATCGTCGCCTTCGTCGTCGGTGCGCTCGTGATGCTCGTGGTCACCTGGGTCACCAAGCCGAAGCCCGCCGAGTCGCTGGCCGGCCTGGTCTACGGCACCAGGTCCCCCGGCATGGAAGAGCTGCCGGCCGAGGGCGACGACGCCTGGTACCGCAAGCCGGCCCTGCTGGGCTGGGGCGCGGTCGTCCTCGCCGCCGTCTGCTACATCCCGTTCTCGTTCTGAACCTGCCTGAACACCTGCCTGAACCAGCGGAGTTGACCCACCATGAGTGACTACCAGCACGAGGTCGAGGAGCTGGAGCGCGAGTCGGCGACCGCCGCGCGGCTCTTCGACGTACGGCGCATCATCGGCGGCCTGTTCGTCGTCTACGGCGTGATCGTCACCATCGCCGGCCTGACGGCCGACGACGCGGACCTGAAGAAGGCCCAGGACATCAACATCAACCTGTGGACGGGCCTCGGCATGCTCGCCCTGGGGCTGTTCTTCCTGGTCTGGCTGAAGCTGCGGCCGGCCGTCCCGCCGACGGCGGCGGAGCTGACGGAGGGGGCCGGGGAGGACGGTCCCCCGCAGGACTAGGCCTGTCGGACGGACCTTCGGCGGGCGGGCCCCCTCCCCGGGGCGCCCGCCCGCTCGGTCACCCGACCGGTCACCCGACCGGTCACCCGACCACGGTCTCACTGCCGTCGGGCCATCTGACGACCGTCTCGCAGATGCTCTGCTGGCGCTCCTCGTCCTCCCAGCAGCGCGTGTACTGCTCCCCCTGCTCGACCTTCCAGCCCGACTGCTGCGCCACGGCCTGATGCGCCCCCTTCTTCGCCTTGACCAGGCCGGTCTTCACCACGGGCTTCGGCGGACGCGAGTCGGCCATCGCGGTGCCGCTCAACACGACGGGGCCCGAGACCACTGCGAGGAGCAGGGCTGTGCAGGCGAGGCGGCGCTTCGGCTTGTCCATCATGGTGGGTTCCTTTCGTCGGCGGAAAGCCTGATTCGATGGAAACCCGCCGCCACGGCCGCGTCACGGCCCGGACATTCGGGGCTTGACCGTGCGGGACGTATGTGGTTGCCGCTGAGGTGCGCAGGTCGGCCGGGTGCGCCGGCACGGGCACGTCGGTGACGGGACCGCACAGCCGGGGGACCCCGGGGCGACCGTCACCGCGGCGGCGGAACAGGAGCGTCGACCGTCACCGCGGCGGCGGAACCGGAGCGTCGGCGGCCGCCGCCGGGGCGGGAGCGGACGCGGCACGGCCGTTGCCCGCCCGGTCCAGCAGCCCGGTGCGGGCCGCCAGCGCGGCGGCCTCCAGCCGGGAGCCCACCTCCAGCTTCATCAGCACCCGCTGGACATGGGTGCGCGCGGTGCTCGGCGCGATGTCCATACCGGCCGCGATCAGCCGGGTGTCCTCGCCGTCCGCGACCCGCATCAGTACCTCGACCTCGCGCGGGGTGAGCAGCTCCAGCAGCCGCGCGCCCTCGTCGTCCGGCTGCGCCGCGGGGTGCAGCAGCTCCTCGAAGGCCTGCTGCAGCAGCTGCGGGGAGACCGCCGACTCCCCCGCGCGGGCCTTCATCATGGCGCGTTCCACGCCCTCGATGCGCTCGTCGTTGCGGACGTATCCGGAGGCCCCGGCCGCGAAGGCGGCGGCGATACCGCGCGGGCTGGGCACCGGCCCCAGCACCACCACCGCGACCTGCGGCCGCTCCTTCTTGATCCGTACGACCGGGTCGAAGGTGCCCGGCTCGGCGGGCGTCGCGGTGCCCAGCAGGCACACCTCGGGCGCCCGGCTCACCACCAGGTCGGCGGCACCGGCGCTGGGAGCGGCGGCGGCCAGCACACGGTGCCCGCGCAGCTTCAGCGCCGAGGCGAGCGCCTCCGCGAGCAGACGGTGATCGTCGACCACCATGAGCCGCACGCCCATCGAGCAACCCCTCCACTCCGGCGGGCCCCGGCGCGGCCCCGGCCGGGCCGCTCGTCCCCGGGAAGCTACACTCTCAGATCGCCGAGCGCGCCCCCTACCGGGGAGAAGACCCCCGGAATGCTGGAATCCCGGCCAATCGGGGCCGATTGCCGCCCACGCGGCCGGATTTGGGGCGCCAGCGGAATACCTCCCACCCCCACCGGAATACCTCCCGCCCCCACCCCGTTGTGGCCCCGCAGGGGGCGCTCGCCACCCCTACGGGAGGTGTTCGACCGCCCCCTAGGGACCTTAGGGACCTCTTACGCGTCCTCCGCCAGCTCCAGCCAGCGCATCTCCAGCTCGTCCCGCTCGGTGGTCAGCTCGCGCAGCTGGGCGTCGAGTCCGGCGACCTTCTCGAAGTCGGTGGCGTGCTCGGCGATCTGCGCGTGCAGGGTGCTCTCCTTGGCGCTGATCTTGTCCAACTGCCGCTCGATCTTCTGGAGTTCCTTCTGTGCCGCGCGGTTGACGGCGGCGGCCTTCTTCGGCGCCGCGGCCTGCGGGGCGGGCGCCGGAACGGCGGCGTCGATGACCTTCTGGCGGCGCTCCAGGTACTCGTCCAGGCCGCGCGGCAGCATCCGCAGCGCGGCGTCGCCCAGCAGCGCGAAGACGCGGTCGGTGGTGCGCTCGACGAAGTACCGGTCGTGGCTGATGACGATCAGCGAGCCGGGCCAGCCGTCGAGCAGGTCCTCCAGCTGGGTCAGCGTCTCGATGTCCAGGTCGTTGGTCGGCTCGTCGAGGAAGAGGACGTTGGGCTCGTCCATCAGCAGCCGCAGGATCTGCAGCCGGCGCCGCTCACCGCCGGAGAGGTCGCCGACGGGCGTCCACTGCTTCTCCTTCGTGAACCCGAACTTCTCGCACAGCTGGCCCGCGGTCATCTCCCGGCCCTTGCCCAGGTCGACCCGCTCGCGCACCCGCTGTACGGCCTCCAGGACCCGCCAGGTGGGGTCGAGCTCGGCGACCTCCTGCGACAGATACGCCAGCTTGACGGTCCTGCCGACGACGATCTTGCCGGCCACGGGCTGCGCCTCGCCCTGCGTACGGGCCGCCTCGGCCAGCGCCCGCAGCAGCGAGGTCTTCCCGGCGCCGTTGACGCCCACCAGACCGATCCGGTCGCCGGGGCCGAGCTGCCAGGTCAGGTGCTTGAGCAGCACCTTCGGTCCGGCCTGGACGGTCACGCCCTCCAGCTCGAAGACGGTCTTGCCCAGCCGGGAGCTGGCGAACTTCATCAGCTCGGCGCTGTCCCGCGGCGGCGGCACATCCGCGATCAGCTCATTGGCGGCCTCGATGCGGAACCGCGGCTTGCTCGTACGGGCCGGGGCGCCGCGCCGCAGCCACGCCAGCTCCTTGCGCATCAGGTTCTGCCGCTTGACCTCCTCGGTGGCGGCGATCCGCTCCCGCTCGGCCCGCGCGAAGACGTAGTCGCTGTAGCCGCCCTCGTACTCGTGCACATCGCCGCGCTGAACGTCCCACATCCGCGTACAGACCTGGTCGAGGAACCAGCGGTCGTGGGTGACGACCACGAGGGCCGAGCGCCGCGTCTGCAGATGCCGGGCCAGCCAGGAGATGCCCTCGACGTCCAGGTGGTTGGTCGGCTCGTCGAGGACGATCAGGTCCTGCTCGGCGATCAGCAGCTTGGCCAGCGCGATCCGGCGCCGCTCACCGCCGGACAGCGGCCCGATGACGGTGTCCAGGCCCTTGTCGAACCCCGGCAGGTGCAGATCGCCGAAGAGCCCGGTCAGCACATCGCGGATCTTGGCGTTGCCCGCCCACTCGTGATCGGCGAGATCGCCGATCACCTCGTGCCGGATGGTGGCGGCCGGGTCGAGGGAGTCGTGCTGGGTGAGGACGCCGAGCCGCAGGCCCCCGGAGTGGGTGACCCGGCCGTCGTCCGCGCCCTCCAGCTTGGCGAGGATCCGGATCAGGGTGGTCTTGCCGTCGCCGTTGCGTCCGACGACGCCGATCCGGTCCCCCTCGTTGACGCCGAGAGAGACACCGTCGAGCAGGGCCCGGGTCCCGTAGACCTTCCCGACGGCTTCCAGATTGACGAGGTTGACGGCCATCTCACTCCTGCGCTTCCCATCGATGCGCTTCACACCGATCGACCTTCCCAGCGTAGTCGGCGCGCGGAAACGCCCCGTCCGCAGCGGAGCTCCCCGCAGGCGGAGGCGGATGAGCGGCTTCCTGACGGTGGCCGTCGCGGGTGCCTGAGGCCGCGCGGCGCCCGTTGGCTAGCGTGATCACCATGACATCCGAGACGGGTACGGCAGTGGAGACGGAACGCGGGCTGGTCTACGGCCCCAGCGGCAAGCGGCTGGACCTCTACCGCCCGGCGGGGAGGCCGGGCCCGGCGCCGACCGTACTGCTCTGGCACGGCATCGGCCCCGACGAGCGGGACATCCTCGCCCCCCTCGCGCGCGCCGCGGCGGCCCGCGGCCTGCTGGTCCTCGTACCGGACTGGCGCTCGGACGCCGCGGACGCCGGCCGTGCGCATCTTCTGGAGTCGGTCTCCTTCGTCCGCAAGGAGGCGGGCGGGCTGGGCGGCGACGGGGAGGCGTTCGCGCTGGCCGGGTGGTCGGGGGGCGCCGGGGCCGCGCTGGGCGTCGCGCTGCGGCCGGAGAGCACACCGGGCTGGCGGCCGAGGGCGGTGGTGGGCATCGCGGGCCGCTACGACCTGCCGGCGCGCACCACCGGCACGGCCCCGCTGGCCGATCTCGCCGCGGGCCCGGCCCCGGCCGTCCCGGTGCACCTCGTCCACGGCAGCCGGGACGCGGCCGTGGACGCCCGTCACTCGCACGACCTGGCGGAGGCGCTGCGCACCGCGGGCCGTCCGGCGACGCTCCAGGAACCGGAGACCGACCACGCGGGCGTGATCATGACCGAGTACGACCCGGCGGCGAACCGCTGCGTTCCGACGAGGGCCGAACACGCCGTGCGGGCGGGCCGGTTGGCGGCGGGGGTGCTGGCGGCCGCCGCGGGTGCGGTCTGAGACGTTGCCGCGTCAGGGCAGCCGTCACCCCGCCGGCCGGGAGTCGTATTACCTGAACCACCCCGGGGAGTTGTGGTCGAGGTGTCGCGCGCCCGCGGCGGGGGTCCGGCGGGCATAATGGCCAACTCGCTGGATACGAAGACCGGTTGCGGCAGGAGAACCCATGGCGCCGAGCGACACCTACGAGAAACTGATCGCACTGCTCGATGAGCACTCGGCCGACTACCGGCTGATCGACCACGCCCCGGAGGGCGCCACCGAGGCGGTCAGCCGGCTTCGCGGCCATGCGACCGGCCAGGCCGCGAAGTGCCTGATCGTGATGGTGAAGATCGGCAAGAAGACCAAGCGTTATGCGCTGGTCGTCGTCCCGGGGGACAAACGCGTCGACCTGTCCAAGGTGAAGGCGCTGTACGAGGGTACGTACGCCTCCTTCGCCTCGCCGGAGATCGCCGAGGAGCTCGCCGGTTCCGCCAGCGGAACCATCCTTCCCTTCTCGTTCGACGAACGGCTGGAGCTGTTCGTCGATCCGCAGCTGCTGGAGCATGCGGAGTTCTTCTTCAACGCCGCACGGCTCGACCGTTCCCTCGCGCTGTCGGCACGGGATTACGTGAGCATCGCGGGCCCCCGCGTCGAGCCGGTGTCACTCGACTGACGGGGGAAGAGGCGCTGGAGGTACGGGAGGCGGCCAGGGCCTGTCCGGCCCTGGCCCATCGGTCAGGCCCTAGAGGACCGTTGCGCCGGGCGCCGGGGACTGCGCCACCCTGGTCTGGCGGCAGGTGCCCGACGCCAGCAGGGCCGCCGCCACCTCCGCCGCCGACTCGGGGTCCTTGACCAGGAACGCGGTGGTCGGGCCGGAGCCGGAGACCAGGGCGGCCAGGGCGCCGGCGGCGGTGCCGGCGTCCAGGGTGGCGGTCAGGGCCGGGCAGAGGGAGAGGGCCGCGGGCTGGAGGTCGTTGGCGAGGGACGCGGCGAGCGCGGTGGCGTCGCCGGATTCCAGGGCGGCCAGCAGCGCGGGGGCCGCCTCCGGCTCGGGTACGTCCGTTCCCTCCGTCAGGCGGTCGAACTCGCGGTAGACGGCCGGGGTGGAGAGCCCGCCGTCGGCGACCGCGAAGACCCACTGGAAGGTGCCGCCGACGGTCAGCGGGGTCAGCAGCTCGCCGCGGCCGCGCCCCAGGGCCGCGCCGCCGACCAGGCTGAACGGGACGTCGCTGCCCAACTCGGCGCAGATGTCGAGGAGTTCGGCGCGAGAGGAGCCGGTCGACCACAGCTCGTCGCAGGCCAGCAGGGCGCCGGCGGCGTCCGCGCTGCCGCCGGCCATGCCGCCGGCGACCGGGATGTCCTTGCGGATGTGGAGGTGGACGTCCGGCTCGATGCCGTGGCGGGCGGCGAGGAGCTCGGCGGCGCGGGCGGCCAGGTTCGTCCGGTCGAGGGGGATGCGGTCGACGTCGTGGCCCTCGGCGGTGATCCGGAGGGTGTCCGACGGGGTGGCGGTGACCTCGTCGTAGAGGCCGACCGCGAGGAAGACGTTGGCCAGGTCGTGGAAGCCGTCCGGGCGGGCGGCGCCGACCGCCAGCTGGACGTTGACCTTCGCGGGTACGCGGACCGTCACCGGCTGCGTCACTTGCCTGCCTCCCGGTTCTCCGCGATACGGGCGAACTCCTCGACGGTCAGTGCTTCGCCGCGGGCCTGCGGGGAGACCCCGGCGGCGAGCAGTGCGGCCTCGGCCGCGGGGGCCGATCCGGCCCAGCCGGACAGCGCGGCCCGCAGGGTCTTGCGGCGCTGGGCGAAGGCCGCGTCGACGACGGCGAAGACCTGGTCGCGGGTGGCGGTCGTCTCGACCGGCTTGCTGCGGCGCACCAGGGAGACCAGGCCGGAGTCGACGTTGGGCGCGGGCCAGAAGACGTTGCGGCCGATGGCGCCGGCCCGCTTGACCTCGGCGTACCAGTTGGCCTTGACGGAGGGCACGCCGTAGACCTTGTTGCCGGGGCGGGCGGCGAGGCGGTCGGCGACCTCGGACTGGACCATGACCAGGGTGCGGTCGATGGTCGGGAAGGTCGCGAGCATGTGCAGGAGCACGGGGACCGCGACGTTGTAGGGGAGGTTGGCGACCAGCGCGGTGGGCGGGGGGCCGGGCAGCTCGGTGACGTGCATGGCGTCGCTGTGGACCAGCGCGAAGCGGTCGGCGCGGTCCGGCATCCGGGCGGCGACGGTGGACGGCAGCGCCGCCGCGAGCACCTCGTCGATCTCGACGGCGGTGACCCGGTCGGCGGCCTCCAGCAGCGCCAGGGTCAGTGAGCCGAGGCCGGGGCCGATCTCGACGACGACGTCGTCGGGCCGGACCTCGGCGGTCCGCACGATACGGCGGACGGTGTTGGCGTCGATGACGAAGTTCTGGCCGCGCTGCTTGGTGGGACGTACGCCCAGCGTGGCGGCCAGCTCGCGGATGTCGGCGGGCCCCAGCAGGGGACCGTGGTCGTCGGTGGTGCTCTTGCTCATGCCAAAGCCTCGCTGCGCTCGTTCACCCGTGAAGCTTACGGCCGCACAGCGGCCACGGGCTCGCCCCCCGGCTGATGTAGAGCTTCTTGGCCCGGTAGGTCTGCTCCTGGGCCGGGGCGTCCTGGGGGCGGCCGGTGCCGCCGAGCGCGTGCCAGGTGTCGACGTCGAACTGGTAGAGCCCCCCGTAGGTGCCCGAGGCGTCGACGGCGTCGGGCCGGCCGCCCGCCTCGCACTCCGCCAGCGCCTCCCAGGCGAGCTGGTCGGCGCCGCGCACGGAGGTCGGCAGTTCCTTGGTGCCGATGTGCACGATCTGCGGGCGTGGGCGGCGCACGACCTCGGTGTGGGTCCGCTTCGGCTTCTGCTTGACGCCGTTGACGGTGCGCAGCCGGTAGGTGACCCGCCGCACGCCCGGCCGCCCCTGCTGGACGACCGCCTCGGTGCCGCGGGTCAGTGCGGGGTTGCTGCGCTTGACCGTACGGAACGCGATGGGTTCCTCGCGGACCTTTTTGGCGCCGGTGATCCGCAGGACGGAGATGGTCTGGCCCTCGCGCGGGAAGCTGTCCGGCGGCACCGAGGTGGTGTCCTGGTCGCGCAGTGCGAGGCCGGCCTCCGCGAGGGCTTCGCGGACGGTGGCGGCGTTGGTGCGGATCCGGTGTTCGCGGCCGTCGGCGACGAAGACCACCGAGCGTTCGGTGCGGACGGCCAGTTCCATGCCGTGCCGCTCGATGCGGCGGGAGCGGGAGGCCGACACATAGGCGCCCTCGGCGCGCACACCGAGCTGGCGGAGCGCGTCGTCGACGGTGTCGGCGGTGGTCCACACCTGGTGGCGCTGTCCGTCGACGGTGAGGACGACGGGCCGGCCGTGCCGGACGACGACCTCGTTTCCGCTGGCCAGATGGGTTCCGGGGGCGGGCGCGACGATGTCGTGGGCGCCGATGTCGAGCTGTTCGTCGGCCAGCAGGTCGTTCACGTCGTCGGCGAAGGTGTGCAGGGTGCGGGGGGTGCCGTCGACGCTGAGCCGGATCGCCTTGTCGTGTGCGATGAAGGCGGTGGTGCCGCCGGCGAGGAAGGCGACGACCAGCGCCCGGGGCAGCACCCGGCGCAGCGCTTCGGGGGGTTCAGGACGGCGCCTGCGACGGCCGCGCGCGGCGCGGTGGCTGCTGGGTGACTGACTCACGGCGCGCTCCCCATGCCACGGATGCGGTTGATTGCCGGAATGTAGCGGAGCGACCGCGACTCTCCAAAGTTGTACCGATACGGAAAGTAGTCACTTCGGGGGACCCCGGGCGGTTGGGCGCCCGGGGTCCGGGAGGGCGGCCGGGGGCCGGACGGCTCAGTAGCCGAAGGCGCGTGCCGTGTTCGCGGCGACGGCGGTGGCCAGCGCGTCCTCCGTCATCCCCTTGACCTCGGCCATCGCCCGGAGGGTGACCGGAATGAGGTACGGGGCGTTGGCCCGTCCGCGGTACGGCGCGGGGGTGAGGAAGGGGGCGTCGGTCTCCACGAGGACCAGCTCGGGCGGGGCGACGGCGAGCGCGTCGCGCAGCGGCCGGGCGTTCTTGAAGGTGACGTTGCCGGCGAAGGACATGAAGTAGCCGGCCGCGGCGCAGATCTCGGCCATCTCGGCGTCGCCGGAGTAGCAGTGGAAGACGGTCCGCTCGGGCGCGCCCTCCTCCCGCAGGATCCGCAGCACGTCGTCGTGGGCCTCGCGGTCGTGGATGACCAGGGCCTTGCTGTGCCGCTTGGCGATCTCGATGTGGGCGCGGAAGGACCGCTCCTGGGCGGCCATGCCTTCGGGGCCGGTGCGGAAGTAGTCCAGGCCGGTCTCGCCGACGCCGCGGACCTGCGGGAGTCCGGCCAGCTTGTCGATCTCGGTGAGCGCGGCGTCCAGGGCCGCGTCGCCGCCGGCCTCCCGGGCGCCCTGCCGCGACCATCCGTCGGGGTCCCCCAGGACGATCCGCGGCGCCTCGTTGGGGTGCAGTGCGACGGTCGCGTGCACGCTGTCGTACTGGGCAGCCGTCTCGGCGGCCCACTGCGAGCCCTTGATGTCGCAGCCCACCTGGACGACGGTGGTCACCCCGACGGAGGCGGCCTTGGCCAGCGCCTCCTCGACGGTGCCCTCCTGCATGTCCAGGTGGGTGTGCGAGTCCGCGACCGCCACCCGGAGCGGTTCGGGCAGCGGCGGCGGGGTGTTGTTGTCCTGCGGTGCCATGGCCGCGATCCTACGAGGACCGCGGCCGGGGCCTCACCTGCGGTGGTGCTGGAAGGGGTGCAGCAGGTCGGCGAGGTGCCAGTGGTGCCTGCGGGCCTTGGGGGCGTCGTCGGCGGTGCCGCCGGTGCGCTCGGGGGCCTGCTTGGTCCGGCCGTTCCCCTCGCCGCCGGGGTGGCGCCGGTGCATGCTCGCGATCGCGTCGGAGACCTTCGAGACCTGGCCGGAGCGCATGATGCGTACGACGTTGCTGCCGCAGTTCAGGCAGGTGGGGCGGGTCAGGGGGGAGGGCACCCGCTCGTCGTCCGCGTAGTAGACGACATGCGGCTCGCCCTTGCCGTCGGTCTGGTGGACTATCTCGTACGCCTGCTCCCAGCCGTGCCCGCACCTCATGCAGGCGAAGGAATAGGCCTCGTGCGCGGCCGGCTCGGGCCGGGGCCGGGGCGTGACCGGGCCGGTGCTCGGACCGGTGGTCTGGATGGTTCGCTCACTGCGCTCGCTCATTGCACTCCTCTTGTCCGCTGGACAAGGCGTCCGGGAACCGTTCGTCCCACCCCCAGTGGACGCCCTTCCCGGCCGGAACGCATCGGATCGCGAGCCCTATTGGCCCAGATTTGGCAGTGGGCATATAAAAGGCCCGACTATGCCGCCCTGGGCTTTACCTTTCAGGACAGTCATTTACCTTCCGAAGTGTCGGTTCCGGGGTGTGATGTGGGCTTTTTCGCAGTGCCCCGGGTGGCGTTCTTCGCCGCGACCACGGCGTCGAAGACCTCCCGCTTGGGCAGCCCCGCCTCCGCGGCGACCGCGGCGATGGCTTCTTTGCGCCGTTCGCCGGCCTCCTCGCGGATACGCACCCGGCGCACCAGTTCCGCGGCGTCCAGCTCCTCGGGCCCGCTCTCCGGGGCGCCCTCGACGACGAGGGTGATCTCGCCGCGTACGCCCTCGGCCGCCCAGGCCGCCAGCTCGCCCAGCGGGCCGCGCTTGACCTCCTCGTAGGTCTTGGTCAGCTCGCGGCAGACCGCGGCGCGCCGCTGCGTACCGAAGATCTCGGCCATCGCGGCGAGGGTGTCGTCGAGCCGGTGCGGCGCCTCGAAGTAGACCAGGGTGCGGCGTTCGGCCTCGACCTCGCGCAGCCGGGAGCGCCGCTCGCCGGCCTTGCGGGGCAGGAAGCCCTCGAAGCAGAAGCGGTCCACCGGCAGGCCGGAGACGGCCAGGGCGGTGAGTACCGCGCTGGGGCCCGGGACGGCGGTGACCTTGATGCCGCGCTCGACGGCGGCGGCGACCAGCCGGTAGCCGGGGTCGGAGACCGAGGGCATGCCGGCGTCGGTGACCAGCAGCACCCGTGCGCCGCCGGACAGCGCGTCGGCCAGCTCGGGTGTCCTGGCCGCCTCGTTGCCCTCGAAGTACGACACGATGCGGCCGGCCGGCGTCACCTCCAGCGCCTGGGTCAGCCGGCGCAGCCGCCGGGTGTCCTCGGCGGCGATCACATCGGCGGCCGCGAGCTCGGCGGCGAGCCGCGGCGGCGCGTCCGCGATCTCGCCGATGGGCGTCCCTGCAAGTACCAGCGTTCCAGTCACCTGCCCATCCTCCCAGGCCGGGGCCGTGCCCCCCGGCCCAGCCCGGCCCCGGTCCGCCGGCATCCCGTGGTGGCGCTCCGCACCGGTCCACAGGGGGCTTCCCTACGATGGGCCGGGTGACGAGTGAGACCACCGCGACCGACGCCGCCGCGCTCCGCGCCCCGGAGCTGGCCGAAAAGCCCCCCGTGTGGCAGCGGCGGCTGCGCCGCTTCGGGTATCCGGCCCGTCCGCAGGCCGATGTCCGGGCGCGGCTGGTGCCCGGCTTCCCGGAGCCGAGCGGCCGGCTGTGGGCGGTGTTCGGCGCGGGGCCGGACGCCGCGGCGAAGCTCACCCGCTGGGCGGGCTGGGCCGGTCCGCTGCTGGTGGCGCTGGTCGCGGGGGTGCTGCGGTTCTGGAACCTGGGCAGCCCGCGGAAGGTGATATTCGACGAGACGTACTACCCCAAGGACGCCTGGTCGCTGCTCCAGTACGGCTACGAGGGCACCTGGGCCAAGACCGCCAATGACGCGCTGGTCGCGAACCCGCCGCAGATCCTGCTCTCGCCCGAGCACTCCTATGTGGTGCACCCGCCGATGGGCAAGTGGCTGATCGCGCTCGGCGAGTGGGCGTTCGGGATGAACCCCTTCGGCTGGCGGTTCACGGTGGCGCTGCTCGGCACGCTGTCGGTGCTGCTGGTCTGCCGGATCGGGCGGCGGCTGATGCGGTCCACGGCGCTGGGCTGCCTGGCTGGCGGCCTGCTCGCGGTGGACGGGCTGCACTTCGTCATGAGCCGTACCGCCCTGCTCGATCTGATCGTGATGTTCTGGGTGGTGGCCGCGTTCGGCGCGCTGCTGGTGGACCGGGACCGCACCAGGGCCCGGCTGGCGGCGGCGCTGCCCGTGGGGCCCGGAGGTGTGGTGCGTCCCGACGACGCGGTCGGTGACCGGCTGCGGCTCGGGTGGCGCCCCTGGCGGATCGCGGCCGGTCTGTGCCTGGGCCTGGCCGCCGCCACGAAGTGGAACGGCCTGTACTTCCTCGCGGCGTTCGCCCTGATGTCGGTGCTGTGGGACGTCGCGGCCCGCCGTACGGCCGGTGCCCGCCACCCCTTCCGTTCGGCCGTGCGCCGTGACGTCCTGCCCGCGTTCGGCGCGACCGTCCTCGTCGCGCTCGCCGCCTACCTCGCGTCCTGGTCGGGCTGGCTCGCCACCAAGGGCGGCTACTACCGCGACTGGGCGACCACCCCCGACGGGCGGCTGGGCGGCTGGACCTGGCTGCCGGACTGGCTGCGCAGCCTGTGGCACTACCAGACCGAGGTCTACGCCTTCCACACCGGACTGACCACCCCGCACACCTACCAGTCCAACCCGTGGAGCTGGCTGGTCCTGGGCCGCCCGGTCTCGTACTTCTACGAGGACCCCAAGGCCGGCCAGGACGGCTGCACCGTGGCCGAGGGCTGCGCCCGCGAGGTGCTGGCGCTGGGCACCCCGCTGCTGTGGTGGGCGGCGTGCTTCGCGCTCCTGTACGTGCTGTACCGCTGGCTGTTCCAGCGGGACTGGCGGGCCGGCGCCATCGCGTGCGGCGTCGCGGCCGGCTATCTGCCGTGGTTCCTCTACCAGGAGCGGACGATCTTCCTGTTCTACGCGGTGGTGTTCGTCCCGTTCCTGTGTCTGGCGCTGGCCATGATGATCGGCGCGATCATCGGTCCGCCGGGCTCGACGGAGCGCCGCCGCACGATCGGCGCGGTGGGCGCCGGCGTACTGGTACTTCTGATCATCTGGAATTTCATCTACTTCTACCCCCTCTATACGGGTACGCCGATTCCGAAATCCGCGTGGCACAACCGGATGTGGTTCGACAGCTGGGTGTGACCGGCATCAAGGGCGTGACCCGGGGTCAATATCGCGGTCGAGCGGGGTCAAGCGGAGGTCACGGGAAGAGTTCGACAATTCCGTAACAGGAGTGCAACAGCGTGTCACCGGACCGTGCCCGGATCGAGACTCGGCAATTTCCCCGTGTCCCTTAGAGTGCGATGCACGTTCTTGTGTGCGTATTCAAGGACGAGGCTCCTGGGAGGGGATCGGTGACATGCGCCGTGAGGTGAAGTACGGGCTGATCGGCGGATCGGTGGCCCTGGTGGCGGGAGTCGTGGGCGGACTCACGCTGTTCGGCGGTTCGGACGAGGCGTCCCCGCAGGAGGTCAGGTCGGCGGACGCCAAGCCGGGCGACGGCGGGCCCAGCATCCCGACCGGCCCGCTGTCGGCCAAGGAGGTGCAGTCGGCGGGCGAGGAGTTCCTGACCGCCTGGCAGTCCGGCGACACACAGAAGGCGGCGGAGCTGACGGACAGCCCCGAGACCGCCCGCGGCGCGCTCGCGGACTTCAGCAAGCGGGCGAAGTTCTCGAAGGTGACGGTGACCCCGGGCACCCCGTCCGGCGACAAGGTCCCGTACACCGTCGCCGCGCAGATCGACTACAACGGCACCAAGGCGGCCTACTCGTACCGCACGTCGGCGACGGTGCAGCGCGACAAGTCCACCGGCGAGCCGCGGATCGTCTGGCAGCCCTCGGTGCTGCACCCGGGCCTGGCCAAGGGCGATGAGCTGCGTACCGGCGAGGCCGAGGCGCCGCCCATCAAGGCCGTGGACCGCAACGGCACCGAGCTGACCCCCAAGGCGCATCCGACGCTGGCGGGGATTTTGGACAGCCTGCGCGACAAGTACGGCGACAAGACCGGCGGCAAGCCCGGCGTGGAGCTGTTCATCCACCGCGCCAAGAGCGCCAAGCCCGCCCAGCAGCTGCCCGACAAGACGCTGAAGGTGCTCTCCAAGGGCACCCCGGGCACCCTCAAGACCACTCTGGATGCCAAGCTGCAGGCGGCGGCCGAGCGGGCGGTCAAGGGCAAGAAGTCCGCGGCCGCCGCGGCCGTCAAGCCCAGCACCGGCGAGATCCTGGCGCTGGCCAACGCCCCGGAGAAGGGCTTCAACCTCGCCACCCAGGGGTCGCTGGCCCCCGGCTCCACGATGAAGATCGTGACCGCGGCGATGCTGATCGACAAGGGCATGACCTCGCCCGGCAAGTCCCACCCGTGCCCCAAGTACGTCACCGTCGGCGGCTGGAAGTTCCAGAACCTCGACAAGACCGAGATCAAGTCCGGCACCTTCGCCCAGAGCTTCGCCGCCTCCTGCAACAACGCCTTCATCTCGCAGGCCGAGAAGCTGAAGAACGACGACCTGACGAAGGAGGCCCGGGACGTCTTCGGCATCGGCCTGAACTGGCAGACCGGCATCCCCACCTTCGACGGCGCGGTGCCGGTGCAGCAGGACGCGCAGATGGCGGCCTCGCTGATCGGGCAGGGCGGGGTGCGGATGAACCCGCTCAACGTCGCCACGCTCGCGGCGACGGTCCGGGCCGGCTCCTTCCACCAGCCGTACATCGTCTCGCCGTCGCTGGACAACCGGACGCTCGCCAAGGCCGCCCGCGCGATGAAGCCGGGCACCGCGTCCGCCCTGAAGTCGCTGATGAAGCTGACCGCGACGTCCGGTACGGCCGCCCAGGCGATGTCCGGGGTCGGCGGTGACATCGGCGCCAAGACCGGCTCCGCGGAGGTCGACGGGCAGAAGAAGCCCAACGCCTGGTTCACCGCCTACCGCGACGACCTCGCCGCGGCGGCCGTCGTCCCGGCCAGCGGGCACGGCGGCACCAACGCGGGCCCGGTGGTCCGCGCCATCCTCACCGCGAACTGAGGCCCGGCGGGGGGCCTTCCCGTCCCCCGCTCCCTCCGTCCCACCGGCTGGATCTCCGTCGCATGGCCCGTACAACTTTCGTTAGCGTACGGGCCATGACCGATTCCGCGCCCCGCATCCGCCAGGCCGCCGGCCGCCGCGCCTCGGACATACGCGAGCGCACCGCGTGACCCCGCTCGTCGTCGCCGCCGTCCTGGCCGCCGCCGTCACCCACGCCAGCTGGAACGCCATCGCCCACGGCATCCGCGACCAGCTGCTGGCCTTCACCCTGGTCGGCGGCGGCGGTGCGGTCTGCGGCGCCGCACTGGCCGGCTTCACCCCGCTGCCCGCCGCAGGCGCCTGGCCCTTCCTGCTGGCCTCCGCCGCCGTGCACGTCGTCTACCAGGCCCTGCTCATGCAGTCGTTCCGGCTGGGCGACTTCGGCCAGATGTACCCCATCGCCCGCGGCAGCGCCCCCCTCGTGGTCACGGTCCTCGCGGCCGTCTTCGTCCACGAGGTCCCGGGCGGCTGGGCGCTGGCCGGGGTGGCCCTCGCCTCCGCGGGGCTGGTCGGGGTGGCCCTGTGGGGCATCCGGGGATCCGGCACCCTCCCGCACTGGCCCGCCATCGCCGCCGCCCTGGCCACCGGCCTGTCCATCGCCGCCTACACCACCGTCGACGGCCTCGGCGTACGCGCCTCCGGCACACCGCTGGGCTACATCGCCTGGCTGATGATCCTCGAAGGCCTCGCCATCCCCGCCTACGCGCTGGCCACCCGCCGCCGCAGGCTCCTCGCCGACCTGCGGCCCATCGCCGCACGGGGCCTGGCCGGCGGCGTCCTGTCCGTCTTCGCCTACGGGCTGGTCCTGTGGGCCCAGACCCGTGCCCCGCTCGCCCCGATCGCCGCCCTGCGCGAGTCCTCCATCATCGTCGGCGCGGCCATCGGCGCCCTCTTCTTCAAGGAACGCTTCGGCACGCCGCGCATCGCCGCGGCGGGCCTGATGGTCCTCGGGATCGGGCTGATGCTGTACCCGGGGTGAGCCGGCGCGCCACGTCGCCGGGCGGCCCCGGCGTCACCTCACGACGCGGGAGACGGCCCGCAGCAGCGCCTGCGCGCGGGGGTCCGCGGTGACGTTGCGCTGCATGCCGTTGGTGACGTACCCGAAGGCGACGCCGCTTTCGGGGTCGGCGCAGGCGAGCGCGCCGCCGCGGCCGGGGTGGCCGAACGACCCGGGGGCCAGCAGCGGCGACGCCGGTCCGTGCAGCATGAAGCCCAGGCCGAAGCGGGTGTTGACCAGGAGGGTGCGGTCGAGCCCGGCGGACTCCTCGGTGCGGGCGAGGGTGAGGGTCGCGGGGGCGAAGAGCCGGGGCCGGTCGTCGACGGCGCCGATCAGCGCCGCGTAACAGCGGGCCAGCGAGCGGGCGGTGGCGATGCCCGCGGAGGCGGGCAGCTCGGCGGCCCGGTAGGCGGGGTCGTTCTCGTCGGGGCCCGGGGAGATCGCGCCGAAGGCGCGGCTCGTCAGGGAGGAGGGATCGGCGTACGCGTCGGCGACCGACTGCTTCGGCCGCACCCTGAGCCCCGCGGCCGCCGGCGCCGCCGGCGGCTCGACGGCCGCCAGGCGGCCCACCTGCGCCTGCGCGGCACGGGGAAGCCCGATCCACAGGTCGAGGCCGAGCGGCCCGGATATCTCCTCGGCGACCCAGCCGCCGATGGTGCGCCCGGTGACCCGCAGCACCAGCTCGCCGATCAGCCAGCTGTAGGTCTGTGCGTGGTAGCCGTGGTCCGTGCCGGGCTCCCAGACGGGTGCCTGGGCGGCGACCGCGGCGGGGCCGCTCATGCCGTCGGCGGCCTGCGCGGGGGTGAGCGGGGTGTCCAGGACGGGCAGCCCGGCGCGGTGCGACAGCAGATGGCGGACGAGCACCCGCTCCTTGCCGGCGGCCTTGAACTCGGGCCAGTACGTGCCGACCGGGGCGTCGAGGTCGAGCTGTCCGCGCTGGTGCAGCAGCAGCGGGACGACGGCGGCGATGCCCTTGGTCGCGGACCGGATCACCTGGGCGGTGCCGGCCTCCCACGGTGCGGCGCCCCCCGCCGCGGCGTCGGCGTCCCCGTCCTTCGTACCGGCCCACAGGTCGACGACCTTCCGCCCGTGCCGGTAGACGGCGACCGCCGCCCCCCGCTCTCCGCGCTCGGCGAAGTTGGCCGCGAAGGCGTCCCGGACCGGCTCGAAGCCGTCCTCGACCGTGCCCTGGACGTCCACCACTGATTCCCGCTTCCCACTCATCCGTCGCTTTCGTGACCCATCAATGGTGCAACGCGCGGATCGGTGGTCATGACCAGGGCCGCGGCCCGTGGCGTTCGTCACACGAGAACGCCGGTTGGCCGGGCGGCGCCGCTCGGTCACCGGGGGACGGTGACCGACCGGGGGTCGAAGCCGAAGGGCAGCTCCAGCCGGTGGCTGCGCATCAGTTCCTCGTCGCACAGCAGCTCCTGGGTGGTGCCGTCGGCGACGAGCACGCCCCCGGAGAGCACCACGGAGCGCGGGCACAGCTCCAGCGCGTACGGCAGGTCGTGCGTGACCATCAGCACGGTGACGTCCAACGACCGCAGGATGTCCGCGAGTTCACGGCGCGAGGCCGGGTCGAGGTTGGAGGAGGGCTCGTCCAGGACGAGGATCTCGGGACGCATGGCCAGGACCGTGGCGACGGCCACCCGGCGGCGCTGGCCGAAGGAGAGGTGGTGCGGCGGGCGGTCGGCGAAGTCCGCCATGCCGACCCGGTCGAGCGCCTCGGTGACGCGGGCGTCGAGTTCCGCGCCGCGCAGGCCCGCGGCGGCCGGCCCGAAGGCGACGTCCTCGCGGACGGTGGGCATGAACAGCTGGTCGTCGGGGTCCTGGAAGACGATGCCGACGCGGCGGCGGATCTCCGCGAGGCTGCCCTTGGCGACCGGCAGTCCGGCGACGCTGACCGTGCCCGCGCCGGCCTGGAGGATGCCGTTGAGGTGCAGTACGAGGGTGGTCTTGCCGGCGCCGTTGGGGCCGAGCAGGGCAACGCGTTCGCCGCGGCCGACGGTCAGGTCGACGCCGAAGAGCGCCTGGTGGCCGTCCGGGTAGGCGTAGGCGAGGCCGGAGACGGCGAGGGAGGGGGCGGGGGCGGGCGTGGCGGTGCTCAAAGGGTCCATCCCAGGAGGCAGACGGCGAGCGCGGCGAGCGGGAGGGCGGCCGCGCGGGTCCATTGTGTGCGGGTGGCGCAGGCGGCGTCGAGGACGGGCATGGTGCCGGTGTAGCCGCGGCTGACCATGGCGAGGTGGACGCGCTCGCCGCGCTCGTAGGAGCGGATGAACAGCGCGCCGGCGGACTTGGCGAGCACGCCCCAGTGGCGTACGCCACGGGCCTCGAAGCCGCGCGAGAGCCGGGCGATCCGCATCCGCCGCATCTCGTCGGTGATCACATCGCCGTAGCGGATCATGAAGGAGGCGATCTGGACGAGCAGCGGCGGCATCCTGAGCCGCTGCAGGCCGAGCAGGAGTTCCCGCAGCTCGGTGGTGGCGGCGAGCAGGACGGACGCGGCGACGCCCAGCGTCCCCTTGGCGAGGATGTTCCAGGCGCCCCAGAGCCCGGATTCGCTCAGGCCCAGTCCGAGCACATGGACCTGCGGGCCTTCGGCGACGAACGGCATCAGCAGGGCGAACGCGACGAACGGCACCTCGATCAGCAGCCGTTTGAGCAGGAAGGCGGCCGGGATCCGGGCCACCGCCGCGGCGGTGGCGATCAGCAGGGCGTAGAGCCCGAACGCCCAGACCGCCGCGCGCGGGGTGGAGACGACGATCAGCACGAAGCAGAAGACCGCGGTGAGCTTGCAGTGCGCGGGCAGGGCGTGCACCGGCGAGTGCCCGTGCCGGTAGAGCTTGTGCGCATGTCCCGCGCCCATCTCAGGCGTTCTCCGCCCGCTGCGCGGCCGCCTGACCACCGGTCTCCTGACCACCGGCCGCCTTCCGGCGGCGCACGACCACGAACACCCCGGTGCCCACCGCCAGCGTCGCGCCCACCCCGATGACGCCGGCCAGGCCGCCGGACAGCCGCGGGTCGGTGATGTCCTTGACGCCGTAGTCGGCGAGCGGCGAGTCCTTGGCCGCGTGGTCCTCGGTCTTGGCGTCGATGCCGTGGTCGTGGGCGACCTTCTCCAGGCCGTCGGGGCTGGCGGAGGCGTAGTAGCTGACGCCACCCGCGCACACCAGGGCAGCGGCGAGCCCGGCCAGCCAGACGCGGCGGGCCGAACGGCGCGGGGCGGCAGGGGCCGCGGGGGCGGGCTCGGCGGTGGGCGCGGGGGCGGGCACGGCGGTGGCCGTGGGGGCGGGCACGGCGGTGGCCGTGGGGGCAGGCGCGGTGACGGGCTCGGCCACCGGCCCAGCGTCGGCGGCCGGGGAGGCCAGCGGCGAGGTCCGCAGTTCCAGCGGCTTGGTCAGCCCGCGCGCGCCGTACACCAGGTCGGGCCGTACGGCGATCACGGCCCCGACCGTCAGCGCGGTGATCGCGGCCTCACCGATGCCGATCAGTACGTGCACCCCGACCATGGCGGTGAAGACCTTGCCGATCGGCACGTCCGCGGTCCCGCCCAGCGCGTAGAGGGCGGTGAAGGCGACCGCGGCGGCCGGCACCGAGGCCAGCGCGGAGACGAACGACGCGACGGTGACCGAGCGCCGCCGCTTGGGCAGCACCTTCACCAACCCCCGGAACAGGGCGTAGGCGACCACGGTCGTCACGATCGCCATATCGGTGATGTTGACGCCCAGCGCGGTCAGCCCGCCGTCGGCGAACAGCACGCCCTGCATCAGCAGCACGACCGAGACGCACAGCACCCCGGTGTACGGCCCGACGAGTATCGCCGCCAGCGCCCCGCCCAGCAGATGGCCGCTCGTACCGGCCGCGACCGGGAAGTTCAGCATCTGCACGGCGAAGATGAACGCCGCCACCAGCCCGGCCAGCGGCGCCGTGCGCTCGGCGGCCGCTTCGCCGCCCTGCCCCGCACCCGCCAGCTCCCGCCGGGCGCCGCGCAGGCTGACCGCGACCGCGGCCGCGGCGGCCACGCCGGCCGCCGCCGACACCGGCGCATTGATGAATCCATCGGGTACGTGCATCTGGGGCTCTCCGCTTCGGGCTCTGCAAACCAGCCAAGGGGTGGCGCAACCAGCCAATCGTCGCGGCTACTGCAACCAAGTCGCAAGAGCGCCCATCATGCGGATACTGATCGGGGCCCCGGGAATGCGCCGGGCTGCCGGGAGCCCGCCGTCCGCCGCAGAGAGGACGGAAAGGCGGACGGTCAAGCTGCATACGGGAAGTCAACCGAACGGCAACACGTGCGCCGGGTGCTCGAACCACGGGCGGGCGCTTCCGGCACGGTCAATCGTGAGCCCGAAGCGATCAAGGCCGGGCTTTTCGTGATCGCTCCACCAGGCGAGGGCTTGCTCCACCTCATCCCAGAGGCGGCGTGGTCCCGACTGGTACACCATGGCGTCCGGCGTACTACCACCGCTGAAATCGACAGCTGCCCATGACCGGCTCGCCAGGTCGAAGAACCACGCCTTTCCGCTCTTCTCGTCCGAGCGGTTCACGACATGGGCACAACCGGGAACACACAGCCCGATCACGAACCGGACAGTGTCGTAGCGGTCGCCCAAATCGGCCAGAGCCACCGGCGTACGGGACACATCGGCGTCACCGGGGAACTCCGGCACATGCTCACTGAACCGGTTCCAGTCCAGGCGCTGTGACCGCAGCTTCATGAACTCCACCATGCGGAGAAACGGCCCGCTCGCGCTGCCGTCCGGCCCCACGGACAGCCGGACAAGGGCATCCTGGTCGGTGTAGTGGGTGCCCCATGGGGCGAGGATGACTCCGCCCGGCCGGGTCTGCTCCAGCCAGCGTGGCGGGATGGCTCGCACGCCTGCCGTGACGATCACGCGGTCGTACGGCGCCCGCGCCAGCCACCCCTCCTGGCCGTCCCCGTGGATCACCTCGGGGCCGAGGCCGACGCGCCTGAACGCGTCGCGGGCCCGCTCGGCAACGGCAGCGTCAATCTCGACGGTGACCACGTTGCCACCGCCCAGCCGATGAGTGAGCAGCCCGGCGTTCCAGCCGGCACCGGTGCCGACTTCGAGCACTCGCATGCCGTCGCGCACATCCAGATCGCGGAGCATGGAGGCCACCACCGACGGCATGCTCGCGGAGCTGGTCGGCACGGTGCCCGGCTGGGTGCCGGTGTGCAGGCCGTCGTCCCACTGGATGACGAGAGGGACATTCGTGGAGGCAGCACGCTCCCATGCTTCGGGATCATCGGTACGGGAAACAGGGACACTGCAGCCGGTGGCCATATCGTGCGCCCAGACGAGATCCGGCAGGAACAGCGTGCGCGGTACCGCCCTGAACGTCTCCGCCCACGGAAGCGTCAGGGCTCCGTTTTCGAGGAGGGACCGCACCAGCTCGTCACCGGCGCGGCCTTCCTTCCTCTCAGGAGTGGGTGTCACTTGCGGTGCTTCCCATCACCTTCGGGCATCTCACCGTCCGGAGGCGGAGGAGGCGGCGGCTCCCAGGGCTGACCGGGGTGGTCGTCCCCACTGCCTCCATCGCCGCCGTTCCACACAATCGGTCCCGTCATCTCGAACCCTCCCTCGACTCATACGGAACCCGTCTGGCGGGGTGCCAAACGGGTCGGCTGCCCGCCCCGACCGGGGCGAGAGTCTTCTCAGTGGCGTACCCGCGGCAGCTGATCAGCGTTCATCCGGGCACTCTGCCTTCGCCGCCTTCCGCTTCGCGATGTACGAGATCACGGTGTATCTCCTCAACGGGGTTGGGTGGAGAGCCCGCCAGCCGCTCCCACCGGCGCTGACGCTCACACCATCAAGGGAACCGTGAAGACCAGGACCACTCCACGGCATCCATGAGGCAGTCTTGAGGCACACCCGATGCACATCGTGCACCTCACCGGATGGCAGAACAGGCGAGAAGGGGGTCGGGGTGGGTCTTGCTGAGCGAAGGAAGGCCCTGGGCTACAGTCAGGAAGCGTTCGCTCACGCGCTCGGAGTCGACCGCACAACGGTTGGCCGCTGGGAGAACGGAAAGACCGAGCCTCAGCCGCAGTTTCGATCGAAACTGGCCGAGGTGCTGCATGTTGACCTCGGCGAACTTGACGTCCTGGTGGCCCGAGCACAAGCCTCCCCTCAGGAGACCGCGGGGTCGCCGCCCGGCGATCACTACGGCTCTAGGGACACCGACGACATGATCCGACGCGAATTCCTGCGTGCCATAGCTCTCACAGGCGCGCTGTCAGCTCTGCCCGTCGATGAAGCGGAAGCTACCCAAGTCGGGTCACGCCGCAGATCCGCGGCCGGCTTCCTGCACATGAACGACCACCTGTGGCGGGTGTACCAACTCGCCCGCACCAAGGGGGCGGTTCAGCCGATCGTTCGTGACCAGCTGGAGGCGCTCAACAGCGCCCTTGACGCGCGATCAGGTAGGGAGACCCACGCGCTGTTCAGCGCCGCGGGTGAGCTCTTCCAGCTCGCCGGGGAACTGGCCTTCGACGGCAACCGCTACACGGATGCGGCAGCCTCCTACACCCTTGCTGCAGCAGCAAGCAAAGAGGCATGTGCGTACGACCTCTGGGCGTGTGCGCTCGTGCGACATGCTTACGTCGACGTATACGAGCGCCGGTATCAAGAGGCCGCCACCGTCCTTTCTGCTGCTGAGCGAGTCGCCGGGCGTGGGGACAGCACCCTGTCCACGCGGTACTGGGTTGCCTCTGTCCAGGCCGAGGCGCAGGCAGGTTTGGGCAACCTGACGGCATGCGAGTACGCACTGTGCGCGGCCGAGAAAGTACTGGATCTTGATGCCCCTGGCCGAAAAAGCGGTTGGCTCCGGTTCGACGGATCACGGCTCGCCGAGGAACGCGGAGCCCGCTATGTACAGCTGGGACGTCTCGACCTTGCCGAGAAAGCATTGCTGTCCGCTCTGGAACAGGATGCCCTCGCCGAGGGACAGTCGTTTCGTCGCCGTGGCGCCGTACTCGCCGACCTTGCCGCAATCGGCGCCAAGCGCCGGGACTGCGAACAGCTCATCACCTTCGGCCGCAAGGCCGTGCAACTCGCTCGGGAATCTTCGTCAGGATACGTCGCCCGGAGACTCCGCAGGCTACAAGCTGAGTTCGGCCCGCTGGCGAGGAATACCCGTGTGGCTGAGCTGAAGGCCGAAATAGACGCACTGAGCACCACATGATGAGAGGGGCAGGTATGTCACGGGTTGAGGGCGCACGACTGTTTCGCGAGGCGTGGATTGCCGGTGTGCGAGAGCACTTCCCCGGCGAGCCGAAGCCCGGCTACGTGACCCCTTGGGAGGACACCCCCGACTGGGAGCGTCAGGCTGCGGGCGCCGCCTACGAGCAGGTGCGGCAACTGTTGGAAACGAGCGCCGGCCACGCGTCGCGGCTGACGCCGGAGCAGAAAGGCCGATTCGTCGCGACGTGCTGGACGGCTCAGATGTTCAAGCACTTCGAGAACCCGAAGCCAGGCTATGTCGCGGACTGGCCTGACCTGCCGGACTGGCAGAGGAAGACCGATATGGACATCTTTGAAGCGATCGAGAAGTCACTGCATTGATCACCACACCGACTTCGGATTGCCGAGCCCTGACCAATCGGTGAGCAATCAAGCTCCCAAAGCACGAGGAGCGCTCGGTGCCCAGCTTCGCGGATTCCGCAAGGATGCGGGGTTCGCAAGCCAGGGCATTCGCCATTGCCACGAGGTGGACAGAGGCGAAGCCCTCCCGGCGGGCCCGGGGGCTGCCCCCGGCCGGTAGTCGCCCGCCCGAGTTGCCGCCCCCTCCCCCGCCCGAAACCATGGGTGCGTGAGCGAAGTACCGGAGGCCGTCGGGCCGCGGCCGGAGTCGAACGCCGCCGAGCCGGGCGGGCGGCTGCGCCGGATGCCGAGCGCCGGGACCGCGCCGGGGCCCGGCTCCTACCTGCGCTTTCCGCATCTGCACGGTGATCTGCTCTGCTTCGCCGCCGAGGACGACCTGTGGGTGGCCCCGATCGCCCCGGACGGCCGGGAGCCCGAACGCGCCTGGCGGCTGACCGTCGACCGTACCCGGGTCGGGCACCCGCGCTTCTCCCCCGACGGCCGGCACATCGCCTTCACCAGCTGGCGCAGCCTCGACCCCGAGGTGCACCTGGTGCCGGTCGAGGGCGGACCGGCGCGCCGGCTGACGTACTGGGGCAGTACGGACGCGCGGGTGTGCGGGTGGATGCCGGACGGGCACATCCTGGTGGTGTCCTCGCACGGCCAGCCGTTCTCGTACTACTCCTGGGCGTACAAGCTGGCGACCGACGGCGGTCCGGGCGGGAAGCTGCCCTGGGGCCCGGTCTCCGACATCGCGGTCGCCGATGTCGACGGGGAGCACAAGACGCTGCTGCTCACCGGCAAGCCGCCGCACGAGCCCGCCTCCTGGAAGCGCTACCGGGGCGGTGCGATGGGCCGGATGTGGCTGCACGGCACCCGGCTGCTGCCGGAGCTGTACGGGCATCTGGACTCGGTGATGTTCGTGGCAGGGCGGATCGCCTTCCTGTCGGACCACGAGGGCGTCGCCAATGTGTACTCGTGCCTGCCCGACGGGACCGATCTGCGCCGGCACACCGATCACGCCGACTTCTACGCCCGGCACGCCGCGACCGACGGCGAGCGGATCGTCTACCAGTGCGCCGGCGACCTCTGGCTGATCGAGGATCTGGGCCCGGACGCCGTGCCGCGCAGGCTGGCGGTGCGCCTGGGCGGCCCGCGGGCCGGCCGGCGCGGCTATCAGGTCCCGGCCGCCTCGCACGTCACCTCGCTCGCGGTGGACGCCACCGGGCGGGCCAGCGCGGTCGGCGTGCGCGGCAGCCTGTACTGGCTCACCCACCGCGACGGCCCGGCCCGGACGATCCACGACACCCCCGGCGTACGCGTCCGCCTGCCCGAGATGCTGGGCTCCAGCGGACGGATCGCCTATGTCACCGACGCCGAGGGCGAGGACGCGGTGGAGATCACCGATCTGCCGCGGGCCAGCGCGCCGGGCGAACCGCGCCGGCTGGCGGCCGGGCAGCTCGGCCGGGTCCACGAGATGACCGCCTCGCCGGACGGCGAACGGCTGGCGGTGGCCGCGCACGACGGCCGGCTGCTGCTGGTGGACGTGACCCGGCCGGAGGAGGGGTCGACCGAGGAGGACAGGTCCGAGGCGGAGGAGGCGGCCGGCCCCGGGGGCGTCACCGAGCTGATCCGCTCCGTCAACGGCCCGGTCCGCGATCTCGCCTTCTCCCCCGACTCGCGCTGGCTGACCTGGTCGCACCCCGGCATCGGCCGTTCGCTGCGGCAGATCAAGATGGCCCGCCTGTCCGACCGGCACATCGTGGACGTGACGAACGGACGGTTCGAGGACGAACAGCCGGTGTTCACCCGCGACGGCCGCTATCTGGCGTTCCTGTCCTGGCGCGGCTTCGACCCGGTCTACGACGTGCACACCGGGGACCTGTCCTTCCCGCTGGGCTGCCGCCCTTACCTCGTACCGCTGTCGTCGGCCACCCCCTCGCCGTTCGCGCTGTCGCCGGAGGGGCGGCCGGCGGCGGGCGGCCTGGACCCGGACGAGATCCCTCCGCCGGCCGGGGAGGGCCCGGTGCTGGTGGAGGTGGAGGGGCTGGAGAACCGGGTCACGCCGTTCCCGGTGGCCGCGTCCAAGTACTCCTCGCTGGAGCCGGTCAGCGGCGGCGGGCTGGTCTGGCTGCGCTGGCCGATCTCCGGCGCGCTGGGCGAGACCTTCGCCAACCCCGACAACACCTCCGGCAAGCCCACCCTCGAACACTTCGACCTGACCAAGGCGCGGCGCACCGAACTCACCAGCTCCCTGGAGGGCTTCGCGCTCAGCGGCGACGGCTCCCGGCTGGTCGTCAACGACGAGGGCGAGCTGCGCGCGGTGCCGGCCACCGAACCGCCGGACAGCGATTCGACGGTCTACCTGGACCTGCGGCGCATCCTGCACGACGTGGACCCCGGGGCGGAGTGGCGCCAGGGCTTCGACGAGGCGGGGCGGATCATCCGGGCGTACTTCTGGGAGCCGCGGATGTGCGGCATCGACTGGGACGCGGTACTCGCGCAGTACCGGCCGCTGGTCGAACGGGTCGCCTCCCCCGACGAGTTCGCCGACCTGCTGCGCGAGGTGCTGGGCGAACTGGGCACCTCCCATGCGTATGTCACCGGCGCCCGGCGCAACGAGGGCCCGCCGCACTACCAGCGCGCGATCGGGCTGCTGGGCGCCAACTTCGCCTGCCGGGACGGCCGTTGGATCGTCCAGCGGATCCTTCCCGGCGAGTCGTCGGACTCCAAGGCCCGCTCCCCGCTGGCCGGTACGGGCATCCGCGAGGGCGCGGCTCTCACCCATGTCGACGGCCGCCCGGTGGACCCGATCGCCGGCCCGTATCCGCTGCTGGCGGCGGCCGGCGGCACCACCGTCGAGCTGGCGTTCTCCCCGCCCCCCTCGGCCGCCGGCAACGGCCACGCCCGCCGGGTCGCGGTGGTCCCGCTGATCGACGAGCGGCCGCTGCGCTACCAGGACTGGGTCGCCAAACGCCGTGCCGTCGTACGGGAGCTGAGCGGCGGCAAGTGCGGCTATCTGCACATCCCCGACATGGGCGGCTCCGGCTGGGCGCAGTTCAACCGCGATCTGCGGATGGAGGTCTCCCGGCCCGCGCTGATCGTGGACGTACGGGGCAACGCGGGCGGCAACATCTCCGAGCTGGTGATCGAGAAGCTGACCCGCACCATCATGGGCTGGGACCTGACCCGCGACGCCGAGCCCGTCTCGTACACCAGCAACGCACCGCGCGGCCCGGTCGTGGCGGTGGCCGACGAGATGACCTCGTCCGACGGCGACATGATCACGGCGGCCTTCAAGCTGCAGGGCATCGGGCCGGTGGTCGGCATGCGCACCTGGGGCGGGGTGGTCGGGATGACCGGCCGCCACCGGCTCGCCGACGGCACGACGATCACCGTGCCGATGAACGCGGCGTGGTTCCGGCTCTACGGCTGGGGCGTGGAGAACCACGGCGTGGAGGTCGACATCGAGGCACTGCGCTCCCCCCTGCACTGGGCCGAGGGCCGCCACCCGACACTGGGCGTGGCCGTCCGCACGGCTCTGGAACTCCTGGAACGGCACCCGGCGGCAACACCTCCGGACCTGTCGGACACACCGGACCGCCGCCGCCCGCCGCTACCCCCGCGCAACGGGGGCGCGGAGGTGGCCGAGGGGGCTTAGGGGGCGCGGGGGGCCGAGGGGCCGAGTAGCTGAGGGGCTTAGGGGGCCGGGCTCAGGGGTCGGGGGACGGATCCCCTAAGAGAATCCCCCTAAGCGGATCCCCTAGGGGACACGAACGCCCCCTGCGGGGCCTCAACGCGGCGGGCCGAGAAGGTATTCCCGGCGTGAAGGCATTCCCGGCGCGAAGGCATTCCCGGCGGTCACCGCGCACCGATCAGGAACTTCTGGTCCGCCGCCCCGCTGCAGGGTTCGACCGTCGCCGTGGTGCCGGGCTGGTCGCCGGTGAGGGTGACGCAGCGGTCGCCCTCGTCGTCGCCGTCGTCGCTCAGGCGCAGCCGGTAGGCCGTGGCGGCGCCGTCCGCCCGGTCGCCGGCCGGTTCGATGCGGAAGAGCTGGGCGGGGCCGCCCGGGGAGCAGTTCTCCCATGGCTCCAGCAGGCCCGCCAGGGCCGGTGCGTGCAGCCGGACCAGGCAGCCCTTGCCGTGGTCGCGGTGGATCCACTGGATGCGGTGGCGGCCCGCGCCGGCCGCGGTCAGATGTGTTTGCGGCGGCACCGCCTCCGTACAGGGCCGCTGCACGGCGACGGTGCGGTACTCGCCCGCCCGCCGCACCCGCCCGTCCGTCAGGCACAGCGCGGGCGCCCGCAGCGGACGGATCGTGACCTCGCCGGTGGGCAGCGGTGCGGCCGCCATCGCCTCGGGCTGCCCGCCGCCGTCCCCGGACAGCAGCGGCACGCCCACGGCGACCAGCAGTGCGGTGAGCCCGGCGCCGGTGATCATCAGCACCCGGCGCCTGGGGTACGGGCGGCCGGGTGCGGCCGCCGCGACCGGCGGCGCCCCCTCCTCGATGCGCCGCCGTGCCGCGAGCCACTCCTCGACCTCGTCCGGTGCGCGGCCGTTCGCCCGCAGGAACGCGCCGAGCAGCTCCTCCTTCGGCAGCGCCTGCCTGCGCAGTACGTCGGCGAGCGTGCTGCGGGCGAGCACCTCCCCGCGCTCCGCCGCCCGCTGCTCCAGCTGACGGTACGTCAATCCGGTCTCGTCCTTGAGCTGTTGCATCAGCGCGACGAGCGCGGCCGCGTCCCGGGCCGCCGCCAGAGATAAGCCGCCGGTTTCCCCCGTGCGTGTCATGCGAGTCATTGAACCGCCGCCCGCCCCCGGCCACAACACCCGTTCCCGTCACCCCGGACAGCGGCCCGCGCCCCGCCGGACACGGTCCGGGCGCCCCCGTCCGACCTGCCCGGACGGGGGCGGGCCCGTCCGGGACGGCGCAGTGCCTTGCCGGACACCGGCGAGGGCAGCAAGGTCATGTCCAGCCCGGCCGGGGCAGTTCACGCACAAGCCGTCAACGCGCACCACCACAACGGGAGATGCACCGATGGGAATCCGTCAGCGGATCGTTCCGCTCGCCGCCGTACTGGCCGTCACCGGCGGCCTCGCCGCCGCCGAAGCCGCACCCGCGCTGGCCGCCCGCCCGGCGTCCGGGCAGGCCGCCGAGGCGGCCGCGGCCGGCGGTACGTACCTCTACTTCGACAAGAACCAGAGCAACCCGAGCAACTCCAGGCTCTACCTGATGAAGAGCGTCCCGAACGCCAGGGACAAGGTGCTCGCCAAGTACCGTGCGGGCTCCGGCAACGGCGGCCGCAACGGCAGGAACGAGTGCGCCAGCATGCAGGGCTGGCTGCCCAACGGCGCCTACCGGGTGCTCGCCCACACCACGCACCACAACGGCGGGGCCCGGGGCGTCAACGGGTACGCGATCCAGGTGCAGGACAAGGTCTGCGAGAACGGCCGGACCAAGCGCACCGAGCTGTTCGTGCACAGCGAGATGAAGCCCAACGGCACCCAGGGCGCCCGGCAGCCGGGCCGCGACAACCCCTACCGCTGGGACGGCACCAACGACTACTACTCGCTGGGCTGCATCAAGCTGACCCCGGCCCACATCAAGAACCTCTTCGCCAAGGCCGCGCACCACGGCTGGCCGAAGAGGCTCAAGGTCGTCAGCTGACAAGCCGGATGGGGCGCACCCGGTCGACCGGGTGCGCCCCTCACGCATGGCGCGTACGTCGCCGCGCGTGGTCTTCAGGACGTGGCACGTCAGCTCTGGTAGCGACCCTCGGCGTCGTCCAGCGCGTCCTGAGCGGTCCGGCGGCCCTGCTGGCCGCGGTCACGCTGCGGGTCGCGCTCCTGGCCGCCCTGGCGGCGGCTGCGCTCCTGCTCCTCGCGCCGGCCGGGCTCCTGGCCGCCGCGAGCGCTGCCCGCCGCCTTGCTCGCCTGGTCGCGGAGCTCGTTGGCCTTGTCCTGGAACTGGTCCTTGATGCCCATGCTGTTCACTCCTAGTGGGGTGTAGGGGGGTTGGGCCCCGACCAGCGTGACACGCCCGGACATTCGTCGCATTTCGATCACGATTGGTCACCCTCCGTGAGGGTAGGGGTGGCGTTACCGGCCCGCCCGTGCCTTCTCGTCGGCCTCGCCGCCCGCCCCGACCAGCCCGACCCGCATCCCGTCCAGCCGGTCGCCGAACCGCCGTATCTCGCGCTGGCCCACCGACCCGATGACGGCCGGCAGATACCCGCGCAGCGACTGCATCCCGCGCAGCCACCACTGCCCGTAGACATGCGCGGAGCGGCGCTCGATGCCCGCGACGATCCGGTCGACGGCGGGGCCCAGCGGATAGGTCTTGTTCGACGGCCAGGGCAGCCGGGAGCGCAGTTCGCGCATCAGGTCGTCCTGGTCGGCGCCGCGCACCATGTCGGTGTCGGTCCAGCTCAGATAGCCGACACCGACCCGTACGCCCTTGTGGCCGACCTCGGCGCGCAGACAGTGCGCAAACGCCTCGACACCCGATTTGGACGCGCAGTACGCGCTGAGCATCGGCGCCGGGGTGATCGCCGCGAGCGAGGCGATCTGCAGGAAGTAGCCGCGGGACTCCGTCAGTACGGGCAGGAAGGCCCGGCCGGTGACCGCGCTGCCTATCAGGTTGACCTCGACGACCCGCTTCCAGGCGAGGGGGTCGGAGTCGGCGAACGGGCCGCCGGTCGCCACACCGGCGTTGGCGACGACCGCATCGACCTTCCCGAAGCGCTCCTTGACCTCGCCCGCGACCTGCGCCATCGCCTCGTGGTCGGTGACATCGGCGTGCCAGTGGTGCGCCGGGCCGTGCAGCGAGGCGGCCACCTTCTTCAGCTCGTCCGGCTCCAGACCGACCAGCGCCAGCACCGCGCCGCGCGCCGACAGCTTGCGGGCCAGCAGCGCACCGACCCCGCGGGCCGCGCCCGTCACCACGACGACCTGCCCGTCGAGGCCCCTGCTCGTGCTCATACCGTCTTCTCCTTCGTGTGCCGCTGCTCGCCCCGGGGGGCCTGGGCGGGGACCTCGCCGCCGACGACGGCCTGGCGCAGATGGTCGTGGACGAGTTCCCGCAGGCGGCCGGCGACCGCGCCCGGATCCTCGACCGGTGTCATATGGCCGAGCCCCGGCAGCTCGGTCAGGCCGAGGAAGTCGGGGAGCACGGAGGCCAGCCGCCGGGCGTGCACCAGAGGGGTCAGCCGGTCGGCGGTGCCGGCCAGGACCGCCGTCGGCACGTCCAGCCTGCTGACCTCGCCGGTCAGTTCGAGCCCGGCCAGCACTCCTCCCCAGTGGGCCCGTACGCGCGGCGGGCAGTCGTGCACGATGCGCGCACAGGCCTCGATCTGCTCGGCGGTGGAGCCGGCGCCCATCGTGGCGTACCTCAACGCGCGCCTGGTGAGCGGCGATACGGGGCCCATCGGGGCGCGGGAGCCCAGCAGCAGACGGTGTGCGCGGCGCCGGCCGGCCGGGGAGCGCAGCGGGAACACCCTTGCCTCGGCGGCGAGTTGGGAGAACCCGGTGCTGCACAGCAGCACGGCGGCGGCCCGCGCGCGCAGCTGCGGCCGGCCGGCGGCGGCCATGATCGTCATGCCGCCCATCGAGTGGCCGCCCACCACGGCGCGTTCGTCCGGCTCCAGGGTCGCCTCCAGTACGGCGACGAGGTCGTCGGCGAGCGCACGGGTGCTGTGGCCGGCCGGCGCGGCGGCGGGGCTGCGGCCGTGCCCGCGCTGGTCGTAGACGACGACCTTGTGGTCGGCGGACAGATCGCGCACGACCGGGGCCCAGAAGGCGGTCGAGCAGGTCCAGCCGTGCGCCAGCACGACGGCGGGGGCACGCTCGGGCCCGTGGACCTCGGTGTAGATCTGGGACCCGTCGGCCGAGGTGACGGTCGCCGTCGCGCGCGGCACCGGGGGTGCGTAGGGGCCGCTGGTGAGATGTCCGGGACGGCGGTTCATACGGCCACCTCCGCACGCCCGTCGGCGGACCGGTCCGCGGGTCTGCCGGGCCCCGGCCGCACCACCTCGTACTCCGCGAGATCGACCTGCCGCGTCACCCTCTTGAACTCCGCGGTCGTCCCCGGCCAGACAGTGGTGTTCCGCCCGCTCGCGTCCAGGTACCAGCTGTCGCAGCCGCCGGTGTTCCACACCGTGCGCGCCATCCGCTGCTGGATGCGGCGCGTCCACTCCTCCACGGCGGACTGCCGGGCGCTCAGCGCGACCCTTCCCCCGAGAACGTCCAACTGCCGCAGGAAATCCGCCATGTAGTTCAACTGCGCCTCGATCATCAGGATCATCGAGCTGTTGCCGAGGCCCGTGTTGGGGCCGATGATCGTGAGGAAATTCGGGAATCCGGCCGCGCTGGACCCGCGCAGTGCCGCCATTCCGTCCTTCCATTCCTCTGCCAGCGTCGTGCCGTTGGCCCCGGTGACCCGGTGCGCGATCGGCATGTCCGTCACCTGGAACCCGGTCCCGAAGACGATCGCATCGGCCTCCGCCGTGCTCCCGTCGGCCGCCACGAGGGTGCTGCCGCGCACCTCTTCCAGCCCGGCCGGGACGAGCTCCACATTCGGCCGGGCCAGCGCCGGATAGTACGCATTGGAGAGCAGTATCCGCTTGCAGCCGATCCGGTAGTCGGGCGTCAGCGCGGCCCGCAGCACCGGGTCCTTGATCGCCTTCTTCATATGGCTCCTGGCCAGGAACTCGATCATGCCGAGCTCGCTGGGGCGCTTGGTGAAGGCGCTGACCTGCATCTCCCGGATGCCCCAGAGCAGTCCGCGGCGCGCGGCCCGGGTCGCCGGGACCCGGGTGTGCAGCCATTTCTCGGCCGCGGTGATCCTGCGGTCGGCGCGCGGCAGCACCCAGGGCGGGGTGCGCTGGAAGAGCGTGAGCCGCTGCACGTCCGGCTGGATGGCGGGCACGATCTGAATCGCCGACGCGCCGGTGCCGATCATGGCCACGCGCTTGCCGCGCAGGTCGTATTCATGGTCCCAGCGCGAGGAGTGAAAGACCTTCCCCGGAAAGGAATCCAGTCCCGGCACCTCGGGAACCTTGGGGTCCGACAACGGCCCGGTGGCCGAGACCACCACATCGGCCGTCCATTCCCCGCCCGCCGTGTCGATCTCCCAGCGCAGCGCCTCGCCGTCCCACCGCAGACTGCGCACCTCCGCATGGAACCGCAGGTGCGGACGCAGCCCGAAGGTGTCCGTCACCCGCTCCAGGTACGCGCGGATATGCGGCTGTCCGGAGAAGTTCCGGGGCCACTCCGCATGGGGGGCGAAGGAGAACGAGTACAGATGCGAGGGCACATCGCATGCGCACCCCGGATAGCTGTTGTCCCGCCATGTGCCGCCCACCGAACCGGCCCGTTCCAGGACCACGAAGTCGGTGATCCCCTGGCGTCGCAGCCGTACGGCCGCGCCCAGGCCACCGAACCCCGATCCGATCACCGCCACCCGCACATGCTTCCGCTTGCGCTCGGCCATCCGCCGCCTCCCGAGATCGACGCTGTCCCACCGCAACCTACGGCGCCGACAGCCGCAGGCCACCCAACTGTGCCAGCAATCACTGGCACGATTGGGCACAGTTGGGAGGGTAGGGCAGCCGCGTACCGAGCGGTAGGGGTCGCGCGCCGGGAAGTTACCGCCGGTCGCACCGCGGCCCGCCGTCCCGCCCCCGGCATAGGCTGACCCCGTGGCAGCGAACGAGAACCCCGAGGACGCGCGCGCCGAGCCCCAGGAAGAAGGCCACCCCGCGCGCGAGTTGCGCATGACCGAACTCGCCGAGGAAGCCGGCATCACGGTCCGTACGCTGCGCTTCTACCGCGAACGCAAGCTCATCCCGCCGCCGCGCCGCGAGGGCCGGATCGCCTGGTACAACGAACACCACCTCGCCCGCCTGCGCACCATCGGCGCCCTCCTGGAACGCGGCCACACCCTGGGCGGCATCGCCGAACTCCTCTCCGCCTTCGATTCCGGCCGCGACGTGGGCGAACTGCTGGGCCTGCAGACGCCGCTGCTGCCTCCCTGGTCGGAGGAGACCCCCGTACGCCTCACCCCGGAACAGCTCGCCGACCACTTCAGCGAGGACATCACCCCGGAGAACCTCTCCGCGTCCCTGGACATCGGCTACCTCGCCGTCGACGGCGACGAGTTCGTGCACATCAGCCGCCGCCTGCTGGACGCCTCCACCGAACTCGTCCACAAAGGCATCCCGCTGGCCGCCGTCCTGGAGGCCGGCCGCCGCGTCCGCGCGCACGCCGACGCCCTCGCCGACATCTTCACCACCCTCGTCCGCACCCACCTCCTCTCCGACGTCCTGGAGCGCACCGGCACCGACGCCCTCCCCACCCCCCAGGAGCTCGACCGCATCGCCCGGACCATCGAGAAACTCCGCCCCCTCTCCAAGGGCGTGGTGGAGGCCGAACTCTCCATGGCCATGGACCGCCGCGTCCGGGCGGAGCTGGAGGGGTGGCTGCGCGACGGCCAGGACTAGGGGCTGTCCGACGGTCAGGGTCGGAAGTGCCCCGCACGCCGCCGCTTACAGCTCGTAGACCACCGTCACCGGCGCATGGTCGCTCCACCGCTGGTCGTACGCCGCCGCCCGCTCCACGTACGCCTTCACCGCGCGCTCGGCCAGCCCGGGTGTGGCCATCTGGTAGTCGATGCGCCAGCCCGCGTCGTTGTCGAAGGCCCGGCCCCGGTAGGACCACCAGGAGTAGGGGCCCTCGGTGTCGGGGTGGAGGGTGCGGACGACGTCCCGGTAGCCGCCGCGGGTCTCGGTGAGGACGTCGGTGAGCCAGGCGCGTTCCTCCGGGAGGAAGCCGGACTTCTTCTGGTTGGCCTTCCAGTTCTTGAGGTCGGCCTCCTGGTGGGCGATGTTCCAGTCGCCGCAGACGACCACCTCGCGCCCGTCGGCCGCGGAGCGCTTGCGCAGCTCGACGAGGTACGGGAGGAACTCCGCCATGAAGCGTTCCTTCTCGTCCTGGCGCTCGGTGCCGACCTCGCCGGAGGGCAGGTAGAGGCTGGCGACGGTCACACCGGGCAGATCGGCCTCGACGTAGCGGCCGCTGCCGTCGAACTCCGACGAGCCGAAGCCGACCCGGACGCGGTCCGGCTCACGGCGCGTGTAGAGGGAGACACCGGCCCGGCCCTTGGCGGCCGCCGGGGCGTGGACCGTGTGCCAGCCCGCCGGCTCGCGCACCTCGTCCGGGAGCTGGGCGGTCTCGGCCCGTACCTCCTGCAGGCACAGCACATCGGCCGCGGTCTCCGCCAGCCACGGAACGAAGCCCTTCTTGGCCGCGGCGCGCAGCCCGTTCACATTCACAGAGGTCACGGTGAGCATCCGGGCACCCTACCCAGCCCGGCCGACTGATCGCTTTCCCGTCTCGCCGTGCCCGTCTCGCACACCCGTACGCTTTACGGAATGGAGACTCGCCCCGCCGGGACGCACGGCATCGAGATACGCCCCGTCCGCTACGACCACCCGGACGCGGTCGCCCTCGACGCGCTGGTCCAGCAGGAGTACGCCCGGCGCTACGACGGCGACGGCGATATGACGCCGCTGGACCCGGAGATGTTCAGCCCGCCCCACGGGGTGTATCTGATCGCCTACGAGGGCGAGCGGGCGCTGGCCACCGGCGGATGGCGGGTCCAGGACGACACCGCCAAGGGGTACGCGGCCGGGGACGCCGAGATCAAGCGGATGTTCGTGGTTCCCGAGGCCCGGGGGCGGGGGCTGGCGCGGCGGATCCTGGACCTGCTGGAGGCGGACGCACGGGCCGCGGGGCGGTCCCGGATGGTGCTGGAGACCGGCACCAAGCAGCCGGAGGCGCTGGAGCTGTACGCGTCCTGCGGCTATGCGCTGGTGGCGGCGTCGGAGAAGTTCGGGCTCTACCGGATGCACGAGGAGAGCCGGTGCATGGTGAAGGCACTGACGCTGACGCTGACGCCCCCCGCGGCTCCCTAGGGCCTTTCCGGCCTTGATTCACCGGACAGACCCCGCCCGCGGACCCCTCCGGGGCGGCGCCGGTTTTGTTGACATGCGCCCGCGCCGCTCCCCATACTCATTCCACTAATCAACTAGCTAAAGGGGGGATCCGGGTGAGCGACCCGAGCCCATGGGCCGTCCAGGCCGAAGGACTGGGGAAGAAGTACCGCGGCGGATGGGCGCTGCGGGACTGCTCCTTCCGGCTCCCCGCCGGACGCATCTGCGCGCTCGTCGGTCCCAACGGCGCCGGCAAGAGCACGTTCCTGGGCACCGCGACCCGGCTGGTGCACCCCACCACCGGCACGCTGAAGCTGTTCGGCGTGCCGGTCTCCGACCCGGCCGTCCTGCGGCGGGTCGCCTTCCTCGCCCAGGACAAGCCCCTCTACCCGCGCTTCACCGTCGCCGAGACCCTGCGGCTCGGCCGCGAGCTGAACCCGCACTGGGACCAGGCGCTGGCCGAGCGGATCGTACGGTCCGGGAACGTACCGCTCACCGCCCGGGTCGGCACCCTCTCCGGCGGCCAGCGCACCCGTATCGCCTTCGCCCTCGCCTTCGGCAAGCGGCCAAAGCTGCTGCTGCTCGACGAGCCCATGTCCGACCTCGACCCGCTGGCCCGGCACGAACTGTCGGGGCTGCTGATGGCCGAGGCCGCCGAGCACGGCACGACCGTGCTGATGTCGTCCCACATGCTCTCCGAGATGGAGGAGATGTGCGACTACCTCGTCGTCCTCGCCGAGGGGCGGCTGCGGATGGCGGGCCCGACCGAGGAGCTGGTGCCCGCGCATCTGCTGGTGACGGGCGTGGCCGCCGGCGGCGACGGGGTGCCCGAGGAGCTGTGGCGGCAGCACACCGTCGTCGAATCCCGGGTCACCGGGCGGCAGTTCAGCGCCCTGGTCCGGCCCGGCGGACCGCTCTGTGACAGCTGGGAGACCCTGGTGCCGAGCATGGAGGAGGTGCTGCTGGCCTATCTGCGGTCGCCGGACGCACCCGACCTGATCGCGGACGAGGCCAGGATCGACGGCGGAACGCAGGAGGCGGCGGCATGACCCGGAACACCCTTCGGAGCGGCACGGCCAAGGACGCCGGCGGAACGGCCCCCGCGGCCCCGGCGAACGGCACGTCCGTGTCCGCCGAGCCGCCCGCCCCCCGCCGCACCCTGCTGCGCGGACTGCCCTGGCTGGTCTGGCACCGCCACCGCGCCTTCCTGCGGCTCGCCCTGCTGGTCACCGTCGCGGGCTGCGTGATCTTCGCGTACCAGCGCATCGGCCTGATGGACTTCCTGCACACCCACGGCTCCTCGGCCGGCTCCCAGTCCGCCTCGCACCCGCCCGACGAGCAGCTGCTCAACTCGTTCCGCAACCACTTCGGCAGGCTGTTCGACGACGGCGCCTCGTTCCTGGGCTACGCGCCCGCCATCGCCGGCATCTTCCTCGGCGCACCGCTGATCGCGAGCGAGCAGGAGCACGGCACCCTCAAGCTGGTCACCACCCAGTCGGTGAGCCGGGGCCGCTGGCTCGCGGCCACCCTGGGCCTGCCGCTGGCCCTCGTCGCGGTGTGCACCACCCTGCTGTCGGCGGCCTTCACCTGGCTGTGGTCGCCGGCGCACGAGCTGGCCATGAACGGCAACTGGCTGGAGGGCGGCGCCTTCGACAGCACCGGGCCGGTCCCGGTCGCCAAGACCCTGTTCCTGACCGCCTGCGGTATCGCCGTCGGCATGCTGCTCAAGCGGGTGGTGCCGGCGATGGCGGTCACCGCCCTCCTCGCCTTCGTGTTCACCGTGATCTGGTCCGAGAAGGTCCGCCACCACCTCGGCACGCTGCGCAGCGTCAGCTACCCGTACGACTCCAGCGGCCCCGAGCTGCCGATGAGCTCCGTACGGGTCGACGAGTGGGTGTCCACCGCCGGCGGCAGGCTCTACGGATACGGCACCTGCAACAGCGGCGACACCGAGGCCTGCCGCGCCAGGCTGGGCATCGTCAACCACGTGTCCCAGTACTTCGACTACGGGCAGATGGCCGGGATGCAGTGGCTGGGCGCGGGGATCCTGCTGGCGCTGACCGCCGTGGTGCTCGGGTTCGTCGTGTGGCGGGCCCAGAGGCGGCCGCTCTGAACGGGGAGGCCCGCAGCGGGGAGACGGGCCGCACGCCGGGTGGCGCTTTGACACCCGGCACGGGCGGCCCGATCATCAAGCGGTCGATACGGTTGGCGGCACGGGCGGAAGCAGCAGAGAGGTGGTGAGCGTCGTCGAATTCCGAATCGACCGCCGCAGTGGCGTCGCCACCTACCTCCAGATCGTCCAACAGGTCCAGCAGGCACTGCGGTTGGGCATCCTCGTGGAGGGCGACCGGCTGCCGACCGCCGCACAGGTCGCCGCCACCACCAAGGTCAACCCCAACACGACCCTCAAGGCCTACCGCGAGCTGGAACGCGAAGGCCTGGTCGAACCGCGCCCGGGCCTGGGCACGTTCGTCAGCCGCACCCTCGCCCGCCCCGAGTCCGCGGCGGACGCCCGGCTGCGCGAGGAGCTCCGCTCCTGGATGGAGCGGGCGCAGGCGCAGGGGCTGGACCGGGAGGACGTCCAGGCCCTGGTGAACTCGGTGCTGCAGGAGCGGTACGCGCAGGAGTGAGGCCGCGCGGCGGACACCGCTGATCGCGGGAGCGGGGCCGGGCCGGGCCGGGCCGCTGCCCCCCCCGGTTGACCCTCACGTAACGTCAGGCCACACCCTGATCTCCGTACGGACGGACCTCCGTACGGACGGACGGCATCAGCCGTACACCGGTGGCCCGCGGCGCTCCACGGAACCCTGCCGCCCACCGGGCACGACAGGGACGAAAGGCGCCGCGATGGGGTACTCGGTCGGACAGGTCTCCGCCTCCGCAGGGATCACGGTGCGCACCCTGCACCACTACGACAAGGCCGGCCTCCTCTCCCCCACCGAGCGCAGCCCCGCCGGCTACCGCCTCTACAGCGACGCCGACCTCGCCCGGCTGCAGCAGATCCTCTTCTACCGGGAGCTCGGCTTCCCGCTCGACGAGATCGCCGCCATCCTGGAAGACCCGCAGGCCAACGCCCTCGACCACCTGCGCGCCCGGCACCGCCTCCTCAATGAGCAGATCACCAAGCTGCAGCGTCTCGTCGAGGTCGCCGAGCAGGCCATGGAGGTCCAGCAGACCGGCGTGCAGCTGTCGCCCGAGGAGCGCTTCGAGGTGTTCGGGGAGGTCGCCTTCGACGTCACCTACGCCACCGAGGCCCATCTGAAGTGGCATGACCGCCCAGGTCACCGGAGCGCCATGGAGCGGGCCGCCGCACACACCAAGGAGGACTGGGCGCGGCTCATGGCCGAGGGCGCCCAGTGGCGGCAGCGGCTGATCGCCGCCTTCGACGCGGAGGCTCCCCCGGACGGCGAGCGCGCCATGGACCTCGCGGAGGAGCACCGGCAGCACATCGACCGCTGGTTCACACCGTGCCCCACCGATATGCACGGCCGGATCGCCGACGACTTCGCCGCCGATCCCCGTGCCTTCGCCCTGATCGTCCCCCCGAGCGAACAGCGCCCCGGCCTCGCCGCATATCTGCGCACGGCCGTCCACGCCAACGCCGTCCGCCAGTCGAAGCCCCGCGAGAGGTGAAGGCGAGAACCCGATGAAGATCCTGATCACGGCCGCCGGTTCGTACGGCGATGTCGCCCCGTACACCGGCGTCGGCGCCCGGCTCAGCGACGCCGGCCACGACGTGGCGCTCGCCACCCACGACACCTACGCCCCGCTCGTGCGGGCCGCGGGCCTGGAGTTCCGCCGGCTGCCGGCCGACCCGCGCGCCGGGCGCCGGGAGCGCACCCCGTCGCCGGACGCCTCCCCCGCCGGCAAGCGGGCCCTGATGCGCCGGGCGGCCGCCTTCATCCAGGAGCTGGGCGGCGGCCTGGCCGACGCCGCCACCGGCGGCACCGAACTGCTCCTGCTCTCCACCACCACGGCCCCCCTCGGCCGGCACCTCGCCGAGGCGTACGACATCCCGTCCCTGGACCTCTCCCTCCAGCCCAACGCCCCCACCGGCGACTTCGCCCCCGTCGTCAGCGGCACCCGCTCCCTGGGCCGCTGGGGAAACCGCGCGGCCGGCCGCCTCTCGCTCCGTATCGTCGACCGCCTCTACGCGGACGCCGCCCGCGAGCTGCGCGCCCGCCTCGGCCTGCCGCCCGCCACCCCCCGTACGGTCCGCCGCCGCGCCGAAGCGGCCGGCCGGCCGGTCCTGCACGGCTTCAGCGAGGTCCTGGTGCCCCGGCCCGGGGACTGGCGAAGCGGTCTGGACGTCGTCGGGAACTGGTGGCCCTGGCACGCCCCGGACGCCCAACTCCCCGCGCCCCTGAGGGACTTCCTCGCCGCCGGCCCGCCCCCGGTCTTCATCGGGTTCGGCAGCATGGCGGGCGGCGAGGGCGAGCGCCTGAGCGCCCTCGCGGTACGCGCCCTGCGCCGCGCCGGGGTCCGCGGGATCCTCCAGTCCGGCTGGGCCGGGCTGACCACCGGCCCCGACGCGGCGGACGACATCCTCACCATCGGCGAGGTCCCGCACGCCCTGCTCTTCCCCCACACCTCGGCCGTGGTGCACCACTGCGGCGCCGGCACCGCCGCGGCGGGCCTGCGCGCCGGGGTCCCCACCGTCCCCGTCCCGGTCACCGCCGACCAGCCCTTCTGGGCCGCCCGTCTGGCCGCCGTGGGAGCCGCCACCGCCCCGGTCCCCTTCAAGGACCTCGCCGACGAGCATGCCGCCGACCGCCTGGCCGACGCGATCACCCGGGCCACCACCGACCCCGCCCACGGCGCACACGCCCGCCGCGCCGCCCAACGCCTCACGACCGAGGACGGCGCAGGCGCGGTCACCGAGGCAGTGGCACGCCTGGCCGTGTGAGACGACCGGCTCGAGCCGCCGGGGGGGGGGCGGGGGGGGGGCCGGGCGGCCGGGGGCGCCGCGGTGCGGCCCGCCCGCACGCCCGCCCGG